>DATINN010000103.1:0-4618 GCA_035474175.1 Mycobacteriales bacterium
ATCAACATCATGGTCGACCAGCTCTCGGCCTTCGCCGACGAGGTCACCCGGGTCGCCCGCGAGGTCGGCACCGACGGCAAGCTCGGCGTCCAGGCCGAGGTCGAGGGCGTGTCCGGGACCTGGAAGCGGCTGACCGAGTCGGTCAACCAGCTCGCCTCGACGCTGACCATCCAGCTGCGCGCGATCGCGGACGTGTCCACCGGCGTGACCCGCGGCGACCTCACCCGCAAGATCACCGTGGACGCCGCCGGCGAGGTCGCGGGCCTGAAGGACACGATCAACCAGATGATCGCGACCCTGCGCGAGACCACCCGGGCCAACCAGGAGCAGGACTGGCTCAAGACCAACCTGGCCCGCATCTCCGGCCTCATGCAGGGCCAGCGCGACATGAACGCGGTGGCCCGGCTGATCATGAGCGAGCTGACCCCGGTGGTCACGGCCCAGTGCGGCGCGTTCTTCCTGGCCGAGGCGGCCGAGATCCCGGCGGCCGTGGACGCGCTCCCGGGCGGCCGGGCCCGGCTGCGGATGATCGCCGGCTACGGCTACCCGGGTGGCGGCGACGGGGCCAAGGACAGCTTCGCCTTCGGCGAGACGCTGGTCGGCCAGGCCGCCGCCGAGGGCACCCGGATCCACCTCACCGACGTCCCGGCCGGGTACGTGACGATCTCCTCGGCCCTGGGCAGCGCCCCGCCGGCCGAGCTGGTGGTGCTGCCGGTGCTGTTCGAGGGCCGGGTGCTGGCGGTCATCGAGCTGGCCACGTTCACCCCGTTCAGCGCGACCCACCTGGCCTTCCTGGACCAGATCACCGAGACCATCGGGGTCACGGTCAACACGATCATCGCCAACTCCCGTACGGAGGAGCTGCTGACGCAGTCCCGCCGGCTGACCGAGGAGCTGCAGGAGCGCTCGGAGCAGCTGCAGGGCCAGCAGGAGCAGCTGCGCGGCACCAACACCGAGCTGGAGCTGAAGAACGCGGAGATCGAGGAGGCCGGCCGGGCGCTGGCCGACCGGGCCGAGCAGCTGGCCCTGTCCTCCCGCTACAAGACCGAGTTCCTGGCCAACATGTCGCACGAGCTGCGCACGCCGCTCAACAGCCTGCTGATCCTGGCCCGGCTGCTGGCCGACAACGTCACCGGCAACCTCACCCCGGAGCAGGTCAAGTACGCCACCGTCATCCACGGCGCCGGCAGCGACCTGCTGCAGCTCATCGACGACATCCTCGACCTGTCCAAGGTCGAGGCGGGCAAGATGGACTCCAGCCCGGCCGACGTCAGCTTCACCAGCCTGGTCGAGTACGTCGAGAGCATGTGCCGCCCGCTGACCTCGGACAAGGGCCTCGGCTTCACCGTCTCGGTGGCCGACAACCTGCCCCGGACCCTGCACACCGACGAGCGCCGGCTGCAGCAGATCCTGCGCAACCTGCTGTCCAACGCGGTGAAGTTCACCGAGTCGGGCGAGATCCGGCTGGAGGTCGGGCCGGTGGACCGCCAACGCTGCCAGAACCCGAGCCTGCGCCGGTCCCCCGGCGTGGTCGCCTTCCAGGTCATCGACACCGGCATCGGCATCCCGGCCGACAAGCTGAAGATCATCTTCGAGGCGTTCCAGCAGGCCGACGGCACCACCTCCCGGCGGTACGGCGGGACCGGGCTGGGGCTGTCGATCAGCCGGGAGATCGCGCACCTGCTCGGCGGCGAGATCGACGCCGACTCCACCGTGGGCAAGGGGTCGACGTTCACGCTGCACCTGCCGATGCGCCGGGGCGCGCCGGCGCAGCCGCGGGACGCCTCGCTCTACCGGCCCTCGCCCGACCTGGCCCTGGGCGCCGGGCCGCCGGCGCCGCGGCCGGTCCCGCCGGACGACGAGACCCTGGTCGGCAAGCGCGTGCTCATCGTCGACGACGACGTCCGCAACGTCTTCGCGCTGGCCAGCGCGCTGGAGCTGCACGGCATGGAGGTCTGCTACGCCGACAACGGCGAGTCCGCGCTGGAGGCGCTGGCCGAGCCGCCGGCGATCGACGTCGTGCTGATGGACGTGATGATGCCGGGCATGGACGGCAACACCGCGATGGCGGCGATCCGGGCCCGTCGCGATCACGCCGAGCTGCCGATCATCGCGGTCACCGCCAAGGCCATGAACGGCGACCGGCAGCGCAGCCTGGACGCGGGCGCGTCGGACTACGTGGCGAAGCCGGTGGACACCGACCACCTGCTCGGCCTGCTCCGCGACCACCTGGCCTGAGCGCCTGTCCCGCTCGATCGCACCGTCTCGCCCGCGCACCGCCTCGCCTGAGCGCACCGTCTCGCCTGAGCGCACCGTCTTTCGCTAGGTTGGTCGGATGGCGCGGATCCTGATGGTCGACGACCGTCCGGAAAACCTGCTGGCCCTGGAGGCGATCCTGGGGGTCTTCGACCACGAGCTGGTCCGGGCCAGCTCCGGCGACGAGGCCCTCAAGGCGCTGCTGACCGGGGACTTCGCGGTGATCCTGCTGGACGTCGCGATGCCCGGGATGGACGGGCTGGAGACGGCCGCGCACATCAAGCGCCGGGAGCGCACCCGGGACGTGCCGATCATCTTCCTCACCGCCGTGCACCCGGACGCCGAGCACGCCTTCCGGGGCTACTCGGCCGGCGCGGTCGACTACGTGTCCAAGCCGTTCGACCCGTGGGTGCTGCGGGCCAAGGTGGCCGTCTTCGTCGACCTCTACCACAAGCGCCGGCAGCTGCAGGAGCAGGCGACGCTGCTGCGGGGCCGGCTGAAGGAGGCCGCGCTGGCCGAGGGCGCGACCGCCGACGACCGCGCCGACCTGGCCGCCGAGCTGTCCGACCGGCTGACCGCGGTGGAGGCTTGCTTCGACGAGCTGCGGCCCGTGGTCGAGACCGAGCCGGCCGCCGAGGAGCTGGCCGCCGGCCTGACCCGGTTGCGGGCCGCGATCGACGCGCTCGCGCCGCACTGAGGCTCTGTAAACCCATGCCTGTCGAACGGGACTTCTGGTCCCAGGATCGCCCTCCCGACGACCCGTACGCCTACCGGGTCGTCACGGTCGCCCACGGCGCCGTGGACGAGGCCCCGGTCAAGGAGCTGGTCGAGCAGCTGCACGCCGGCGTCGACGCGGTGCTGGTCGCGGTCGGCGGGGTCGCCAGCCGGACCGTGGACGACGAGCGCGGCGAGTCCAGCTGGCTGCTGGCCCCGCCCCGGGCCGGCGACCTGGCCGACATGGTCGTGGCCGTGACCGAGCGGCTCAACCCGGGCGGCTGGACGATCGAGAGTTTCTGAGCGCCGGCCCGGTCACTGCGCCACGGTGCGGTTGCGACCGCTGACCTTGGCCTCGTAGAGGGCCGCGTCGGCCCGGGCCACCTGCTCCTCCGGGGTGTCCAGCGGCCCGAGGGCGCAGCCGGCGCTGACCGTGAGCGGGATCGACATCCCGTCGACCAGCACGGGCCGCCCGCTGGTCGCCCGCCGGATCCGCTCCGCGACCGCGAGCGCGGCCGGCAGGTCCGCGCCGGGAAGCACGACCAGGAACTCCTCGCCGCCCCAGCGGCCGGCCACGTCCCCGGCCCGGACCTGCCCCCCGAGCCGGCGGCCGAACTCCTGCAGCACCGCGTCCCCGGCCGGGTGCCCGTACGTGTCGTTGACGGTCTTGAAGTGGTCGATGTCGAGCAGCAGCAGGGCCACCGGGGTGGCGTTGCGGTAGGCCACCGAATACTGGCGGACCAGCTCCTCGTCCAGGTGCCGCCGGTTGAACAGGCCGGTCAGGGCGTCCGTGCGGGTCATCCGGTCCAGCTCGTCGTTGCGCTGGCGGAGCTGGTCCTGCAGCTTCTTCACCTGGGCCGCCGCGGCCACCCGGGCCACCAGCTCCGGCGGCTCGAACGGCTTGCGCAGGTAGTCGTGGGCGCCGGCGTCCAGCGCGACCACGACGTCGTCCATCCCGGACCGGCTGGTGAGGAACACGACCGGGATGTCGCGCAGCTCCGGCGCGGTCTTCAGCCGGGCCAGCACCTGGTAGCCGTCCAGGCCGGGCATCTCGATGTCGAGCAGCACGACGTCGGGCTGGTCCCGGGCGCAGCGCTCGACCGCGGCCAGGCCGTCCTCGGCCTCCACCACCGCGTAGCCCTTCTCCTCCAGGTGCGCCCGCACCACCGCGCGGATCACCAGCGAGTCGTCCGCGACGAGCACGGTGACGTCGGCGGTCACAGCCGGGCCGCCATCGCGACCGGGTCGGCCACCAGCACCAGCTCGTCCCCGGCCTCGATCGTGCCGGCGACCAGGCGGCGGTCCTGGCCCTCGGGGGCGGGCCGGATGTCGGCCTCGGCCACCCGCCGCAGACCGCTCACCGCGTCCACCAGCAGCCCGAACCTCTTCCCGCCGGTCTCGACCACGAGGATCTGCCGGCCGCCGGGGCCGAGCACGGACAGCACGCTCAGCGGCGGGTCGCCCGGGATGATCCCGGTGACGTCCGGGCGGCCGGCGGGCAGGGTGACCATGCCCGCGGCCGTGCGCACCGCGCGGGCCGCGTCGACGGGCAGGCAGTAGGCGGTGCCGGCGACGACGAAGTGCACCATCGTGGTCACGGCGCCAGCCCCCGCTGCTTGCTGTCGAGCAGCCGGAGCAGCTCGCCCGG
>DATINN010000104.1:0-1521 GCA_035474175.1 Mycobacteriales bacterium
CGGCCAGGAGGTCGGCGAAGTCGTCCTCGGCGTAGGTCGAGACCAGGATCACCGGCGGTGCCGCCGTGCGGGCCAGCCGCCTGGTCAGCTCCAGGCCACTCTCGGGGCCGAGGTCGATGTCGACCAGCACGACGTCGGGTCGCAGCTCGGCCACCAGCCGCAGCGCGTCGGCGCTGGTGGCGGCGGCGCCGAGCACGGCCAGTCCCTCCCGCTCGAGCAGGGTGCGAGCGGCCTCGACGAACGCATCGCTGTCGTCAACGATGACGCACCGCAGGGTCATGGGACCAACGGTGCCCGGGAGATCACCGTCGCGCATCCTGGCTAGCCGGAAGGTGCTGGGTCGCCTCGGCGTCCACGCCCGCCCCGCCGGGCGTGCGAGGCCCGGTGAGCGTGGCCGCCTCCGGGGCGAGCGCCAGCGCGGTCCGGATCGCCTCGTGGCCGGGCCGGTCGGCCGGGTCCTTGGCCAGCAGCCGGGCCAGCAGCGGCCCCAGCGGACCGGCGCGGCACGGCACCGGCGGCGGTTCGTTCAGCACGGCGGTGAGGGTCTCGGCCGGGTCGTCCCCGCAGAACGGCAGCCGGCCCTCGACGGCGAGGTAGAGGGTGGCCCCGAGCGACCACACGTCGGCCGCCGGCCGCGGCGCCTCGCCCCGGACCAGCTCCGGCGCCAGGTAGGGCGGCGACCCGATGAGGAACCCCTCCGCCCGGCTCGGGTCGACCGGGCCGATGTCGCTGCCCTCGGCGATCCCGAAGTCCACCAGCACCAGCCGGCCGTCCGCGCCGAGCAGCAGGTTGGCCGGCTTGACGTCGCAGTGCACGATGCCGGCGGCGTGGACCGCCTCCAGCGCCGCGACCAGCTGCAGTCCCAGCGCGGCGGTCAGCGACGGCGGCAGCCGGCGCCCGTGCCGGAGCAACCCGGCCAGGGTGCCGCCGGGGTGGTAGTCCATCACCATCCACGACGACCCGTCGTGCTCGATCACGTCGTGGACGGCCGCGACCCCGGGATGCCGCACCCGGGCCGCGATCCGCGCCTCGGACATCCGCTGCGGCGGCCGGCTCGGGAGCTGCTTGACCGCGACGTCCCGGGTCAGCAGCTCGTCGTGGGCCCGCCGCACCCTCCCGGTCATGCCGCGGCCGGCCAGCTCGGCGATCCGGTACCGGCCGGCCAGCAGCTCGCCGACCATCCGACCCGCTCCCGGCGGCCGGACCGGGGGCCGCACCCGGGCCGGTCGGCGGATCGTCGGGCGCGGGCAGGGAGTGATCATGGCGATCGACGCTCCTCTGAGGACGGTCGAGGCGTCCCGACCGGCAGCAACGGGGACGTCAGCAAGGGTGGTCGGCCCAGCCCGGTCCGTCTGCCCGGTCAGCCGGGGCCGTGCGGGCCCGCCACCCGGAGTCCCGCCTTCCTGCCAGCCACCATCCGCCGGCCGGGCGCGGCTCGCCATCCGCCGGCCGGGGCGCGGCTCGCCAACCGCCGGCCGGGGCGCGGCTCGCCAACCGCCGGCCGGGGCGCGGCTCGCTATC
>DATINN010000105.1:0-7949 GCA_035474175.1 Mycobacteriales bacterium
GCGCTGCAGCGCACCACCGTCCCGGGCGCGGTGCCGGCGCGGACCAGCCGGCGGGGCAGCGTCTCGGTCACCGGATCAGGACCACTCGGTGCGCGGCTGGCCGCGGCGGGCGCCGTCGACGGTCACGTCGACCTTCTCGTCGTAGAAGGCCAGCAGGTCCTTGACCGGGGCCGCGTCGTTGAACGGCGCGGGGTAGTACCAGACCAGGTCGTCCAGCACGGTCCCGTCCGGCATCCGCACCGACTTGTACGACGCCACCCCCTTGTACGAGCAGATGGTGGTCAGCGCGCTGTCCTCCAGCGGCACCCGCACGTCCTCGGCCGGCAGGTAGTAGCGCACCGGCAGGCCGGTCTCGAACAGCAGCGCCGGCCGGTCGCTCTCGGCCAGCAGCACGCCGTCCCGCTCGATCCGCACGTGCCGGGAGGACGGCAGCACGTCGATGCGCGAGTACGGGTCGCGGGGGTGGCCGATGCGCTGCTCGTCCTCCTCGTACCAGGCGTCGAGGCCGGCGAAGTCGACCAGCAGGTAGCCGGACAGGCCGTCGTCCTCGGTCCGGAACGCCTGGGCCGTGCGGTCGCCGGAGCGCAGCAGCAGCGGCTCGCCCGGCGTCGTGTGCGCGGCGAACGGGGTGCCGGGGAAGACCATCGGTCCCTCCGGGGCGGCCGGGGGCGCCGCCGGGTCGGGCTCGACCGCGGCGGTGACGTCCTTGGCCGGCACCGCGTAGCCCGGCACCACCCGGCGCGGCTCCCAGACCAGCATGGCCCGGGTGGTGTCGATCACGGTCTCGCCGCCGAGGACGCCGCGCAGCCGCCGGGGCAGCAGCTCCCGGCGCAGCTCGTCCCGCTCTGCCGACAGGACGTCCCGCATCCGTACGCTCATGCGCCCTTGTCTACTCCACGACCGACCACCGTGGCATCGCCCAGACCGGGCGCGGTCCCCCGGGGGCCGCCGCGCACCCGCAGGGCCAGGAACGAGGTGCCGTCGCCGACCGGCCGTCCGTGCTCGGCCAGGGCCAGCCCGACGTGGTCGAGCACCGCGTCCGGCGACCAGCCGGCGCACCCGGCCAGCACCGCGGCGAAGCGCGGGTCGCCGGCCAGCGCGCCCCGCCCCGACCCGCCCGCGCACAGCAGCAGCCCGTCGCCGGAGCGCAGCTCCAGGCCGAGCTCGGCCGGTTGCAGGTCGGGCCAGGACCCGAGCGGGCCGCCGGGCGGGTCCATGCTCAGCACCGTGCCGGTGCCCCGCAGCACCAGCGGCGCCGGGTGGCCGGCCCGGGCCACGGTCAGGGTGAAGCCGCGGCCGCGGCGGGTCAGGTCGACGCAGGCCGCGCTCATCCGGCTGCGCGGGTCGCCGAACTCGCGCACCAGCTGGTCGAGCCGGCCCAGCGCGGCGGCCGGCCCGCCGTCGGGCTCGGACCGGAACGCCTCCCGGGCCAGCCCGGCCAGCACGGCCACGTCCACGCCCCGGCCGGCCACGTCCCCGGCGACCAGCCGCCAGGCGCCGGTCTCGAGCTCGATGACGTCGTAGAAGCCGACGCCGACGGCGGTGCCCCCGGCCGGCTCGTGCCGGACCGCGACCTCGGCGCCGGCGATGGCCGGCAGTCCCAGCGGCCGCAGCCGGCAGCGCAGCCGCTCGACCGCGTCCCGTTCCTGCTCCAGCGGCCAGATCCGGTCCAGCTCGGCCGAGCACAGCCCGGCCAGCGCGGCCAGCAGGCTGCGGTCGCCGACGCTGAACGGCCGCGGGTGCGGCCAGGTCGCGACCAGCGCGCCGGTCGGGGCGGCCGGTCCGCACAGCGGCACCACCGCGCAGGCGCCGTCCGGGCCGGGGGCGCCGACGAGCTGGAGGATCGGGTACGCGGCCAGGACGGCCGTCGCGGTCTCGTAGTGCAGCGGCATGGGCGCGTAGGCGAACTCGGTGACCAGCAGCGGGTCCAGCTTCGGCGGGAGGACGCCGGGGGCGCCGGGGCCGGGCAGCATCCGGACCTCGGTGTCGACCAGGGCGATGCCGACCGCCGCCGCGTCGCAGGCCTCGGCGTGGCCCCACCACAGGGCCTCGGCCAGCTCGTTGACGGTGCGGGCCGCGGCCATGGCCGCGATCAGGGCTGAAAGGCCGGACCGGTGCCGGCCTCCCGAAGGGGATTCCATGAAATTCGCCTCGTACGGGGCAACGGGCGGTCGGGCCCACTGCTGCTGGTAGCCGCCTTTTTGACCACTCTGCCGCCACTACGCACGGTTCCGGACGCAAATGCGTGACGACCTGATTACCGTAGGGCTCGACCCACTCCAACTCAAGCTGTACCGCCGAATGGCCGCAGTGTGATCCGGCCGCGCTCCGTACGGTGGCAGCCGGCCCGGGTCGTGGTAGCGTTGCCGGCAGTTGTGAATCGCAGTTGTTTTCCTCGATCGTCTCGACGCCCGTGGGAGTGACCGCGGGCGTTCTCTGTTTCCCGGCCAGGATCGGCCGGAAGAGGACCACACGACTCCGTGCCACCACCGGTGGTTCGGGCACTGGTCTCATATAGGAGTAATGCATGACTCAGGGCACCGTGAAGTGGTTCAACGGCGAGAAGGGCTTCGGCTTCATCGCCCCTGACGGCGGCGGCGCCGACGTCTTCGTCCACTACTCGGCCATCGCCTCGACCGGCTACCGCAGCCTGGAGGAGAACCAGCGGGTGGAGTTCGAGACCACCCAGGGCCAGAAGGGTCCGCAGGCGGAGAACGTCCGCCCGGTCTGATCCCCCCAGCACCACCTGGACTTCCACGGTCCCGGCCCCCCACGGGGGCCGGGACCGTTCCGTTCCCCGGCGCGGCCCGCCCGGCGAGCGTGCGAGGCACTGCTCAGGCCAGGGCGGCCCAGTCGGCGTCGGTGAGGGTGGCGCCGTCGTCGGAGTCGTAGTCGACCACCATCCGCCAGCGCCCGCCGTCCTTCCGGCTGAACGTGTGGAACCGGCCGTGCAGCACCGCGCCGTCGACCTCGATCCGGTAGACCCCGCGATCGCTGGCCCGGTCGCCGTCGGCCAGCCGCTCGGTGAACCGGAAGTCGATCGCCAGCGGCAGCCCCGTCGCCGCCGCGTCCGCGAACCACGGCCCGACCTCCGCCGCCACCTCCGCGTAGCCCTGCACGGTCCGGCCCGGCCCGCCGACCCGGATGAGGTCGGGGGTGTGCAGCGCCAGGTACGCCTCCGTGTCGTACGACCGGTAGGCCGCCCGGAACGGCTCATAGATGTCTCGGTCCAGCTCGGCCAGCAGTTCCTTGTCGGTCACCGGGCCAGCTTGGCACTGCTGCCAAGCGGGTTGCCCGGTTAGGTTGGACGGGTGGCTCGCTGAGGAGGCACCGTGGGCAAGGAGCTGGTCACGGGTGGTGTCGAGGTCACCGACGCCGCGGTGCTGCACGGGATCGCCGAGGATCTCGCCGGCAAGTTCGAGCTGCGGCCGCTGCTGGAGCGGATCCTGCGCCGCTCGGTCGAGCTGCTCGGCGGCGACGCCGGCTCGATCTGCAGCGTCGACGAGACCGCCGGGGTCTACCGCAAGGAGGCCGACTTCGGCGTCGCCTGCCAGTCCGGCCAGGTCTTCCCGCTGACCGAGGGGATGACCGGCGCGGTCGTCCGGGCCCGCGGGCCGGTCCAGTTCGCCGACTACCGCACGGTGCCCGGCGGGCACGTCCGGTCCGAGGACCGGGAGACGCTGCGCGGCGTGGTCGGGGTGCCGATCCTGTGGCGGGGCGGCGTGGTCGGCGCCTGCGTGGTGTTCAGCCGCGACCCGGCCCGCAGCTTCGGCGCGGCCGACGTCGCCCGGCTGGAGCTCTTCGCCCGGCACGCCGCGATCGCGCTGGCCAACGCCCGGCTCTACCAGGAGGCCGAGGCGCACGCCCGGGCCGAGGCGGCCGGCACCGAGCGCGACCGCCTGGTCCGGGAGGTGCACGACACGGTCGCGCAGGGGCTGGCCTCGGTCATCGTCCACCTCGACGCCGCCGCCCGCGGGCCCGAGCCGGGCCGCGAGATCGAGGCCGCCCGGCAGTCCGCCGTCACCGCGCTGGCCGAGACCCGCCGCACCGTCCTGGGCCTGGCCCCGTCCCCGCTGGAGGGCCGCACCCTCACCGGCGCCCTGGAGCTGGAGCTGGGCTGGGCCAACCGCACCGGCAACCTGGACGTCCGGCTGGTCGAGGCGGGCGTCCCGCAGCCGGTCCCGGACGGCCTGGCCCACCAGCTGTTCCGGATCGCGCAGGAGGCGCTGACCAACGCGGTGCGGCACGCCGGCGCCCGCTCGGTCCGCATCGGCGTGATCCACGAGGACGGCGCCGTGGCGGTGCTGGTCCAGGACGACGGCCAGGGTTTCTCGCAGACCGAGACGGCCGGCTCGATCGGCCTGCGCGGCATGGCCGAGCGGGCCCGGTTGATCGGCGGCACCCTGGACGTGGACTCGGTGGCCGGCTGGGGGACCCGGGTGCGGGTGCGCGCCCCGCTCGACGCCGCCGTCGCCGGCCGGACCCGGGTCCTGGTCGCGGCCCCGCACCCGATCACCCGGGCCGGCGTGGTCCGGCTGCTCGTCGCCGGCGAGCCCGCCCTGCAGGTGGCGGGCGAGGTCGACTCGGTCGACGCCGCCCTGGACGCGTACCGGTTGCTGGCTCCGGACGTCGTGCTGGCCCACCTCGACCTGCCCGACCCGGACGGGCTGGCCGGCGTCCGCGCGCTGCGGGACCTCGACCCGGCCGCGGTCGTGCTGGTGCTGTGCTCCGGCCGGGACCAGGAGCACGCCGCGGCCACCCTGCGGGCCGGCGCCAGCGGCTGGCTGGTCGACGACGCCACCGGCACCGAGCTGTCCCGGGCCCTGCTGGCCGCGGCCCAGGGCCGGGCCGTGCTCCCGGCCGCGGCCCTGACCGGCGTGGCCGACCCGGTCGCGCTCACCGACCGCGAGCGCGAGGTGTACGCGCTGGCCCGCCGGGGCCTGCGGGACAAGCAGATCGCCGAGCGGCTGACGATCTCGGTGAAGACGGTGGAGAAGCACGTCGGCGCGGTGCTGCGCAAGACCGGCGCCCGCAACCGCACCGAGCTGGCGGGCCTGGGGGAAATCCCCACCACGAAGACGGGGAGCATCCCGGGCGCGTCCGGGGGGCGCTGAGACCTAGCGTCGGGGGATGCCTGTCGTACCGACCGGAGAGATCCTCGCGCGGGCCTACCGCGACCGCTACGGCGTGGCCGCGATCAACGTCGTCAACGACCTCACGCTGGAGGCCGTCCTCGCCGCCGCGACCGAGGTGGACGCGCCGGTGATCGTGCAGACCTCGGTGAAGACCGTGCGGGCCATCGGCTACGACGTGCTCTTCGGCATGTGGCGGGCGATGACGGCCGACGTGCCGGTCCCGGTCGCGCTGCACCTGGACCACTGCCCGGACCGCGAGGTGATCAGCCGCTGCCTGCGGACGGGGTGGAACTCGGTGCTCTTCGACGCCTCCACCCTGCCGATCGAGGAGAACCAGCGGCAGACGGTCGAGGTCGTCGCCGAGGCGAAGCAGTACGGCGCGCAGGTCGAGGGCGAGGTCGAGTCGATCACCGGGGTCGAGGACGGCATCGGGTCCGACACCGAGGCGGCCCGGCAGGACCTCGGCGCGGTCGTGGACTTCATCCGCACCACCGGGGTGGACGTGTTCGCGCCGGCCATCGGCAACGCGCACGGGGTCTACTCCAGCGCCCCGGCCCTGGACTCGCAGCGGGTCTCGGACATCGTCGCCGCCGTCGACATCCCGATGGCGCTGCACGGCGGGACCGGGATGTCCGACGACCAGTTCACCGATCTCATCGCCCGCGGCTGCGCCAAGATCAACATCTCCACGGCGCTGAAGGTGACGTACATGAAGGCCAACCTGGAGTTCCTCAAGCAGGCCGAGGCCCGGGACAAGTGGGACCCGCCGTCGCTGTTCACCGCCGTCGGCGCCGCGGTCAAGGAGATGGCGGCCGACCACATGCGCCGCTTCGGCAGCGCGGGCAAGGCCGGCGCCGCGTGACCACCACGCTGATCTTCGACTGCGACGGGGTCCTGGCCGACACCGAGCGGTACGGGCACCTGCCCGCGTTCAACCAGACCTTCGAGGAGTTCGGCCTGCCGGTGCGGTGGTCGGAGGAGGACTACGCGCAGAAGGTGCTCATCGGCGGGGGCAAGGAGCGGATGCGCAGCCTGCTCACGCCGGAGTTCGTGGCCGAGGCCGGCCTGCCCGCGGACGAGGCCGGCCAGACCGAGGCCGTCGCGGCCTGGCACCGGCGCAAGACCGAGATCTACACGGCCATGGTCGAGGCCGGGAAGCTGCCCGGCCGGCCCGGGGTCCGGCGCATCATCGCCGCCGCCACCGAGGCCGGCTGGCGGCTCGCGGTCGCGTCCACCTCGGCCGAGCCGTCCGTGCGGGCCGTGCTGTCGCACGTGGCCGGTCCCGAGCTGGCCGCCGGTTTCGCCGTGTTCGCCGGGGACATCGTGCCGGCCAAGAAGCCGGCCCCGGACATCTACCAGCTCGCCGTCCGCGAGCTGGGCGCCGATCCACACGCGACGGTCGTGGTCGAGGACTCCCGCAACGGCTACCTGGCCGCCACCGGCGCCCGGCTGCCCGCGCTGATCACCGTCAACGACTACACCCGGGACGAGGACTTCAGCGGCGCCGCGCTGGTCGTCACCTCGCTCGGCGACCCGGGCGAGCCGGCCCGGGTGCTGGTCAACCACACCACCGCCGAGCCCGGCGGGCTCGTCGAACTGACCGACCTGGAGGCGTGCATGGCCGTACCGATTGGAGTTCCCGATGGCGGGTGACCTCGCCGACGTCGAGTACGTCGTGCGCACGATGGCGCGGACCGCCGACGACAACGAGAAATACTTCGGCGACCTCGACGCGGTCGTCGGCGACGGCGACTTCGGCTACTCGATGGCCCGCGGCTTCGAGGTCGTGCTGTCCGGCTGGGACGACTTCGACCGCACCGACATCGCCACCTTCCTGAAGAAGGTCGCGGTCACCATCACCAGCAAGATCGGCGGCACCTCCGGGCCGATCTGGGGCACCGGGTTCCTCCGCTTCGCCGCCACGGTCGGCGGCAAGTCCGAAGTGGACGGTGCCACGCTGGTCGCCGGGCTGCGGGCCGCGGCCGAGGGGATCATGGCCCGGGGCAAGGCCGAGCTGGGCGACAAGACCCTGCTGGACGCGCTGGTCCCGGCCACCGACGCGCTGGAGCAGGCGCTGGCCTCCGGCGGCGACCCGGCCCAGGCCTTCGCCACCGCGGCCCGGGAGGCGGCCGAGGCGACCAAGGAGCTGCAGGCCCGGCGGGGCCGGGCCAGCTACACCGGCGAGCGCAGCATCGGCTCCGTCGACGCCGGTGCGATCGCCGTCGCGGTGATGGCCGAGGCGATCGCGGCCGGCTGGGCTGACCACAAGCCGTGATCAGTCCAGCCGGGCGGAAGTCCATGAGAGTCCACAGAGGAGTGTCACGTGAAGAAGTTCGTCAACGACCCCAATGATTTCGTCCCCGAGATGCTGCAGGGCATCGCGCTGGCGAACCCCGACACGCTCAAGTACGTCCCCGACTACAACCTGATCATGCGGGCCGACGCCCCCAGCGACAACAAGGTCTCGATCATCCAGGGCTCCGGCTCCGGGCACGAGCCCGCGCACGTGATGATCGTCGGCAAGGGCATGCTCGACGCCGCCTGTCCCGGCAACGTCTTCGCCGCCCCGCCGATGGACTACGTGCTGGAGACGAGCAAGCTGCTCAACTCCAGCAAGGGCGTCCTGCACCTGATCAACAACTACACCGGCGACCGGATGGCCTTCGACATGGGCCGGGAGATGGCCGACGCCGAGGGCGTCCGGATCGAGACGGTCGTGATCGACGACGACGTCGCGGTCAAGGACTCGACGTACACGGTCGGGCGGCGCGGCGTGGCCGGCAACTTCTTCGTCATCAAGGCGGTCGGCGCGGC
>DATINN010000106.1:0-10538 GCA_035474175.1 Mycobacteriales bacterium
TGCCCGTCCCGTAGCCGCCGGCCGCGGGCGTCGGGCCGGTGGTGGTGGTGCCGGGCTGGCCTGCGCCGCCCGTCCCGTACCCGCCGGCCGCCGGTACCGAGCCGGTCCCGGTGGTGCCGGGCTGGCCTGCGCCGCCCGTCGTCCCGTACCCGCCGCCCGTCGGCACCGGGCCGTTCCCGGGCGACCCGTCGGCGCGCGTACTCCCGTAACCGCCGGCGCCGGCCGGGCCGGCCGGGGGCCGTGGTGCTCCGCCGGGCGCACCCGTCCCGGCGTCCCGCTGCCCGTACTGTCCGCTCGGACCGTTCACGTCGTCCCCCGATGTCGCCCCGTTGGCCATTGGCGTCCGCATCGCCCATCCCGCTGGTGTCCCACCGGTCGGCGCGGCCCCGGTCGGGGCAGCCGCGTCCGCCGGCCGATGCGGGTCGGGCGGCGCGGACTCGTGCCCTGGGGTCGGCTGTTGGCTCACGGGTGCGGTACCTCCGGGTCGAGCGTGTCGCGGACGATCGAGTCGAGCATGTCGGCCAGGGCAACCAGCCCGGCGTCGTCACCGGGCGGCGGCCCGAACAGGGTCGCGTGCACCGCGGCGTCCGGCCGGCCGGAGCGGGCCGCGACCGCGGCGACCACCGCCTCGGGCGGCGGCTCGCCGCCGGTGGGGGAGTCGATGCCCAGCCGCGGCACCATCCGGGCCAGCGCGCCGGACCGCAGCGCGTCGGCGGCACGGTCCCGGGCCTGCGCCCGCCGGTAGAGGCGGGAGCGCCCCTCGACCGCTTCCGCCGCCCGGACGACCACCGGTAACGGCTCGACCACGGGCGGCCCGAGCCGGCGGCCCCGCCACAGCGCCAGCAGCAACCCGGCGAACAGCAGCTCCAGCAGCGCCGGCAACACCCAGTCGGGCAGGATCGACGCGGTCGACTCGTCGTCCGCGGCCGAGCCGGGCGACGGCACGAGCCAGCGCAGCTCGCCCGCGCTGCCGTCGCCGCCGAGCAGGTTGAGCGCGAGCGCCGCGTTGCCGTCCTCGTCCAGCCGGTCGTTGGTCAGCATCGTGCCGGTGCCGAGCACGATCAGGCGTGCCCCGCCGCGCGTCGTCCCGACCACCATCGGCGCACCGTCCCCGGTGCCGTAGCAACGGGTCGCCGACTCGGACGCGTACGTCTGTCCGCCGATGAGGACGTCGCCGGCGGCGACCGCGGCCGGGTCGTCGCACCCCGGTGGGCGCACGTCGGTCAGCTGGAACGCGGCCGGCTGGATCCCGCCGCCCACGAGGTCGAGCAGCTCGGAGGACGGGTTCACCAGCACGACGCTGCCCTGCGTGCTGTCGCCGAGCGTCCGCGCGGCGTCGTCGGGCAACAGCCCGGGGATCGGCACGAGCACCGCGGTGTCCGCGGTGAGCCCGGTGGTGAGCGCCCCGGGATCCGTCACCCGGTCCACCCGGACGCCCCGGTCGCCGAGCAGGGTGGCCAGCGCCCGCCCGCCGTCCGGATCGGCCGACTGCGGGTCCAACCGGCCCTGCGCCCCCCGGGACTGCGCCAACGCGATCGCCGTCGCCACGATCAGGATGGCCACGACCGCCAGCACCGCCACCCGGTAGCGCCGCCACAGCGTCCGGGTCGACGCCCCCGACACCGTCGGCGCCGCCACCGGCTCGGCGGCCCGGTCGGCGACCGGTTGCTCCTCCGTAGCCGGGGGCGGGACGACCGGCACGTCCTGGATGCTCATCGCGGCACCTGATAGCCGGCCGCCGACGGGGCGCCACCACCGGTGACGACCAGCTGGGCACGCTGGATCCGTTCGTCGGCCCGCCGCAGCACCGCGTCGGCCTGCGCGGTCGCGGTCCGCCCGCCGTACCAGACCTCGTCGAAGACGCCGGCGGCCGAGCTGAGGTCGGCGGAGACCGCGGGCACCGACGCCCCGGCCTCCCGGGCGACCTCGTCGGCGGTGCGGCCCGGGCGGGGTTCGAGCACCCCGCGCATCTCCAGCTCGCGGACGATCGCCCGCATCCGCTCCCGCACCGCCTCGGCGTAGCGCCCGGCGGCGGCGTGCTCGTCGGCCCGCCGCCGGTGCTCGGCGGCGTCCAGGTCGCCGGACAGCTCGACGATCGAGGTGCCGGTGCGGGCACCCCGCCGCACCGGCCCGGTCCGCCAGATCACCACAGCGGCAACGGCGACGACGAGCACCAGCAGGACGAGCAACCCCAGCGACCCACCGGGGGTGGCCCCGGCGATCCGGTCCAGCAGCCGGGAGACCCAGTCGACGACCGCGTTGATCGCCCGGTCGACCGGGCCGGGCTCGTTCTGGTGGTAGATCCCCTTGGACAGCTCGCGCTCGGCGGCGCGGCGGGCCTCGTCCCGGTCGACCGGCACCGCGGCGGTGACCTGGGCGGCCAGGGCGGACCAGCTCACGGCGCGCCGCCCAGCGGTCGCGCCGGCGAGCGCTGCGCGGCGGCCGTGCGCTCCTGCCGGCGCAGCACGAGGTCCAGGCCCTCGGCCCGCATCCGCCGGTCGATGTAGAGCAGCGCGAGCACACCGGCCAGGAACGGCGCGGTGATCATCCCGGCCGCGATCGCGCCGAGCACGGAGAGCACCAGGACCAGCACGGTGATGCCTGGCCGGCTGTCGTCGTCCGCGCCGGTGGCGAAGGCGATCAGCAGTCCGGCGGCCTCGAACGGCACGGCGATCAGGAAGCTCATCAGGAAGCCGATCAGCACCGACAGCGTCCGGACCCACCAGACCCGGATGAGGCTCGGCCAGGCCAGCCGCCAGGACCGGCGCAGCGCCGCGAACGGTCCGATCCCTTCCAGCACGAGCGCCGTGGTGGTCAGGGCCCAGGCCGCCCACAGGATGGCGCCGGGGACGAGGAGGAACACCAGCCCGACGTACGGCAGGATCCCCGCGATCGCGGCAGCCAGCACCAACGCGCCGAGCCGCCGCCGGATCCGCCGCCAGACCTCGGCCGCCGTGACCCGCCGTCCCAGCACGTCCTCGGAGACGACGACCACCAGCATCCCGGTGAGCACGGCGCCGACCACCGCCGCCAGCAGCGTCCCGACGATCCCGCCGAACCCACCGATCGCCTGGAGCGAGAACGCCTCGTCCTGCAGGCTGCCGAACGTCGGCAGCCCGTCGGTGACCAGCTCGAACACCAGGGACAGGCCCTGCTGCAGGGTGACCAGCAAGGCGGCCAGCCCCACCGTCGCCCGGGGGTTGCGCCGGATCGTGGTGAACGTGCCGTCGAGGAGCTCACCGATGCCGAGCGGCCGCAGCGGGATGCCGTCCGCCTGTTGCCGGTAGACCGGTTCCGGCCTGGTCAGCACCGACGGCGCGCCGCCGGCCGGCGGGCTCTGCGGCCGATCATCGCTGCTCGCGTCCGGAGCCGACCACGGCGCCGGTCGAGCGGGACCCGGGCCGTGGACTCCGCCGTCCAGGCCCTGCTCCTGGCTCATCGGCGCTCCTCCGCCTCCCGTGCCGGTCGGGGCGCCTGGGCGCCGGTCGGCCCATCGTGCCACGCTGCCGTGGGCGTCCGTACGCAGCCCGTGGTGGGCTCGCAGCGGCGTAGTCGCACGCGTCCGCCCGGCCGGGTGACAACATGTACGTATGAAGGGACGCGTCCTGGTCGTCGACGACGACCCGGCTCTGGCGGAGATGCTCGGCATCGTGCTGCGTGGCGAAGGCTTCGACCCAGCCTTCGTCGCCGACGGCGGGCGTGCCTTGAACTCATTCCGTGACATCAAGCCCGACGTCGTGCTGCTCGACCTGATGCTGCCGGGTCTCAGCGGCATCGACGTCTGCAAGCTCATCCGGGCCGAGTCCGGTGTTCCGATCATCATGCTCACCGCCAAGAGTGACACTGTCGACATAGTGCTGGGACTGGAGTCGGGCGCCGACGACTACGTCGTCAAGCCGTTCAAGCCGAAGGAACTGGTCGCCCGGATGCGCGCCCGCCTGCGTCGCACCGACGAGCCGCCGGCCGAGTCGCTGGCGATCGGGGACGTCGCCATCGACGTCCCGGGCCACTCGGTCGCCCGGGCCGGCATGCCGATCCCGCTGACGCCGCTGGAGTTCGACCTGCTGGTGGCGCTGGCCCGCAAGCCGCGCCAGGTCTTCACCCGGGAGGTGCTGCTGGAGCAGGTCTGGGGATACCGGCACGCGGCCGACACCCGGCTGGTCAACGTGCACGTGCAGCGACTGCGGTCGAAGGTCGAGCGCGACCCCGAGCACCCGGAGATCGTCCTCACCGTCCGCGGCGTCGGGTACAAGGCCGGCCCGCCATGACCGTGGAGCCGCGGACGGGCGCAGAGCCGACCGCCGCGGCCGCGCTGGACACCAGCGCCCCCGCGCCGGACCGCACCGCCCCGCTCGTGCCGGACGACACCGTCCCGCCGGCGCTGGACCTGGCTGCCGAGCCGTTCCGCGCCGACCGCGTGCAGGCGGGTCTGCTCGACCAGACCGACGCCGACGTCGTGTCCATCGAGCCGGTCGAGCCGGTGCGCCCGGCCGGTGACGGCCCGCCGTCGCAGCGCCGCGCTTCCCGGTTGCGCGGCTTCTGGACCGACCTCCGCTACACCGTCGCGAACTGGGTCCGTTGGGCGCTGGAGCGCTGGCGCCGCTCGCTGCAGCTGCGGGTGGCCGCGACGACCGTCCTGCTGTCCGGTCTGGTCGTGCTGGTGGTCGGGATCCTGTCGGTCGGCGCGATCAGTGCGGGCATCCTCGAGGGCAAGCGCAAGGCCGCCCAGGCCGAGGTGGCCAACGGTGTCGGGGTCGCGCAGCGCCAGCTCGCCGCCGCCGCCCCGCAGGACAGCCGCAGCATCGACCGGTCCGGCGACGCCGTCCGGCGGTCCGTCGCCAACCGTGGCGCCGCCGCCGGCCTGTTTTCCATCGTGGTGATCTCGCAGGGATCCCCGCCGTACGTCTCCGGCTTCGCCTCGATCGACGACGTGCCGACCGAGCTGCGCGAGCAGGTCGAGCAGGGCCACTTCGCCGACATGTACGCGCCGGTGCAGGTCGGTGACGGCACCTTCACCAAGGGCCTGGTGGTCGGCGCGCCGGTGACCCGCCAGCCCGGCTCGGTCGAGCTGTACTACCTCTTCCCGTTGGAGGCCGAGCAGCGGACGCTCACGCTGGTCCGCAACACCGTGCTGCTGACCGGGATCCTGCTGGTGGCACTGCTCGCCGCCGTGGCGTTGATGGTGACCCGCCAGGTCGTGCGGCCGGTCCGCAGCGCCGCCGAGGTCGCGGCGCGGTTCGCCTCCGGCCGGCTGCGCGAGCGGATGCAGGTCCGCGGCGAGGACGACCTGGCCGCGTTGGCGTCGGCGTTCAACGACATGGCGGACAGCCTGCAAGGCCAGATCACCAAGCTGGAGGAGATGTCGCGGCTGCAGCGCCGCTTCACCAGCGACGTGTCTCATGAGCTGCGCACCCCCCTGACCACGATCCGGATGGCGACGGACCTGCTGCACGCGGCCCGCGAGGACTTCCAGCCACACGTCGCCCGCTCCGCCGAGCTGCTGCAGACGGAGCTCGACCGGTTCGAGTCGCTGCTGGCCGACCTGCTGGAAATCAGCCGGTACGACGCCCACGTGGCCGTGCTGGAGCCCGATCCCATCGACCTGCGCGGTCTGATCCGCAGCTCCGTCGACACCGTCGCCGCCGTCGCGGCGCAGGCCGGCGTCCGTATCGTGCTCGACATGCCGGACGAACCGGTGATCGCCGACGTGGACGGCCGCCGGGTCGCCCGCATCCTGCGCAACCTGCTGGTCAACGCCGTCGAGCACGGCGAGAGCCGGCCGGTGGAGATCGCGCTGCGTGGTGACGGGCGGGCGGCCGCGGTCACGGTCCGGGACCACGGGGTCGGCCTGCGGCCCGGCGAGGCCGCGCTGGTCTTCGACCGCTTCTGGCGGGCCGACCCGTCGCGGGACCGCCGCACCGGCGGCACCGGTCTCGGCCTGTCGATCAGCCTGGAGGACGCCCGGCTGCACGGGGGCTGGCTGCACGCCTGGGGCCGGCCTGGACACGGCGCGCAGTTCCGCCTGACCCTGCCGGTGCACAGCGGTGACAAGGTCGTGTCCTCGCCGCTGCCGATCGAGCCGGCCGATGTCACGCGGCCGGCCGGCCTCCGTCGCGGCTCGGCACCGACGTGGCCGGCATGAGCCGCCGACCGGGCCCCTGCCGGACGGCCGCCGGGCTGGTCACGCTGGCCGTCACGGTGCTCGTCACCGCCACCGGCTGCGCCAGCATCCCCAGCTCCTCGCGTCCGCAGGTGATCGCGGAGTCGGTGCCGGCGTCGTCGCCCGCCGACGACGACGTCCGCTACGACGAGATCGTCCCCCGCCCGGGCGAGGCGCCGGAGGACATCGTCCGGGACTTCCTGCGGGCCAGCGGCAGCTTCGAGCGCTCGCACGCCCGTGCCCGGGCCTACCTGACCGACGCCGCCAACGCGGGCTGGAAGGACGTCCTCGGCGCGACGATCCTGGAGGACGCTCCGTACCTGAACCCGGGCGAGGGCGGTTCGACCGTCACCATGACCGCCCAGCGCCGGGGCCGGCTCGACGGGGACGGCTCGTACGAGCCCGACACCAGCAGCTACCGCATCACGTTCCGGCTGAAGAAGATCAACGGGAACTGGCGGATCGAGAACCCGCCCAGCGGTCTGCTCATCGAGGCCGGCACGTTCGAGGCCGCGTACGACTCGTACGACGTCTACTTCCTGGACGCGACCCGCACCCGGGTGGTCCCGGACGTCCGCTGGTACGCCGCCGCGCCGGACTCGGTGCCGACCCAGCTGGTCACCGCGCTGGAACAGGGTCCCTCGCGGGCGCTCGACGAGGCCGTGCTGTCCGACTTCGACGGCATCAGCCTGCAGAACAACATCGAGCCCGGCGGCGACCGGGTCAAGGTCTTCCTGACCGGTCTGGACGAGCGCGCCGAGACGTTGACGACCGGTGCGTTCGCCCAGCTCATCTGGACGCTGCATCAGATCGGCGTCGGCGGCGTCGAGGTCTACTCCGACGGACGGCTGCTCGCGCCGCGCGACGCGCCCGGGCGGACCCTGCAGCAGTTCGGTGACTGGCGCGCGTTCAACCCCGACGGCCTGACGGCGACCGCGACCAGCTACTTCATCCAGGGCGGCGCGGTGCGGACGACGCAGGGCACGCCGTTCCCAGGACCGGCCGGCCGGACGTCGTTCGGCGCGGAGTCGGTGGGGATGTCCCACGACCAGCTCTCGCTGGCGGTCGTGCGCCGGGCGGCGGGCGGCCGGCGCGTCCTCTACGTCGGCTCGCCGACCTCGCTGCACGCCACCGTGACCGGCTCCACGCTGACCAGACCGACCTGGGGTCTGGGCACCCGGGAGGTCTGGACGGTCCGGGACGGCCGGGACGTGCTGATCGTCCCGCTGACGGGTCAGGCCGTCCGGGTCGACGTGCAGCGCCTGGATCAGCTCGACACCATCCGGGCGCTCACCCTGTCCCGGGACGGGGCCCGGGTGGCGATCGTCGCCGGCCCCGCCGGGCAGGAGCAGCTCTGGATCGGCGTGGTCAGCCAGGAGGGCGGGACGACCCGGATCGACGGCCTGCGGACGCTGGAAGCCGGCGACAACCCCGTCTCCGACGTCAGCTGGTCCGACGCCCTCAACGTCGTCGCCCTGACCCGGTCCGGCGGGGACAGCAGCCTCTACTCCGTGGACATCGGCGCGGTCTCGGCGACCGGCGCCCGGCTGATCAGCACGGCCAAGCTGCCCGGGCCGCCGACCGCGATCGCCGCGGCGCCGTCGCTGCCGCTGCTGACCGTCGCCGCGGGCGGGCTCTGGCGGATGGTCTCGCCGGATGACCCCTGGACGAGGGTGGCCGCCGACACCCGCTCCGGTGTGTCCGCCCCCGGCTATCCCGGCTGAGCCGGCCCGCCACCGTCGATCCATCCCGCACCTCCCTCCCTCGGGTCGTGAGCAGTAGTACCAATCCCGTGTCAGCGGCTCAACTCGTCATCCACAGGCCGGACCGTCATCCACAGGTGGCGAATCCGCCCTTCCCGCGGTCGGTTCGTCGGTGCACCGTCGCTGCGTGATCTCAGTTCTGGCCGATCTGGTCCTGCCGAGCCGCTGCGCCGGGTGTGCCGGTGCCGACGGGCCGCTGTGCGGGCGGTGCCGGCGCGCGCTGGGTCCGCCACGCCCGCACCGGCCCGATCCTGTTCCTGCCGGTCTTCCGCCGCTCGCGGTGGCCGCGGCGTACGCGGGACCGGTCCGGTTGTCCCTGCTCGCCTACAAGGAGCGCGGCCGCCGCGACCTGGCCGGTGCGCTGGCGGAGGCGCTGGCCGGTGCCGTCGCGACGGTGCGGGCCGGGCCCCGCCGGGTCTGGCTGGTGCCGGTGCCCTCGGCCGCCGCGGTCGCTCGTCGGCGAGGCGGCCAGCACGTGCAGCGCCTCGCGACCGGCGCGGTCCGGTGCCTGGGCCGGCTCGGGATCGCGGCGCGGGTGGCGCCGGTGTTGCGGGTGGCCACCGACAGCCCCGACACGGCCGAGCTGACCGCCGCCGAGCGTGGCCGCGCCGCCGTCGGGAAGTTCTCGGTCGATCCGCGCCGATCGGCGCTGCTGGCCGGAACCACCCACCCCGTGGTGATCGTTGACGATGTGGTGACCACCGGCAGCACGATCGCGGATGCCGCTCGCGCCCTGCGCGCGGCCGGCATCCCGGTGGCCGGGGGAGCCGCGGTAGCCGGAACTCAGCGTCGAGACTCTGGGTATCGCAGCAACTGCGAAGCGTTACTATCCGTGCCTGTCACACCGCCGTTGACGGACCGTTCTCGGCAGTTTCGACGGCAGTTGGCAGGCGGGAGGAGGCCGATCGGGGTAGCGCTGGACGAGGGTCCGGGGGTATTCCCATCCCGACTCGTTCGGCTAACGTCAAGCAGGACCTGGGTAGAGGAGGCGTCACGCCGTCACCGGCTCTGGTTCCGGTGGTGTGCCGCCCGCGACGAGCCGAACTCGTTGCGGTGCGGAGCTGAGCACGGCGGGCGCTCATCACCGCACAGGAGGTCGCGTGGACGTCGTCGTCAGAGGTCGGAACGTGGAGGTGCCGGATCACTTCCGGCAACACGTCGCGGAGAAGATCGAGCGGGTCGAGCGATACGACCATCGGATAATTCGTGTCGACGTGGAGCTCTACCACGAGCGAAATCCACGCCAGTCGGCTTCCTGTCAACGGGTCGAGGTCACCTGCGCCACCCGTGGTCCGGTCGTACGGGCCGAGGCCTGTGCCTCGGACTTCTACCGCGCGCTGGACGCCGCGGTGTCCAAGCTCGACAGCCGGATGCGCCGCAGCGCGGACCGGCGGCGCGTGCACCGCGGAGCCCGGACGCCCACCTCGGTGGCGGCGGCGACCGGCGCTCTCGGGGTCGACGGCGCGCCGATGAACGGCGCGGCCGTGAATGGTGTGGCCGCGAACGGCATGGCCGTGGCGACCATGCAGCACTCCACGGACGGGCAGACCGACGAGCACGCGGACGCGGAGTTCGGCGGCCTCGTCGTGCGGGAGAAGGAGCACTCGGCCGAGCCGATGACCATCGACCGGGCCCTGTACGAGATGGAGCTGGTCGGGCACGACTTCTTCCTCTTCACCGACGCGGGCAGCGGCCGGCCGAGCGTGGTCTACCGCAGAAAGGGCTACGACTACGGGGTGATCCGGCTCGTCGACGGGACCTGACGGTCCCTGCGCGGCCGGATCGGCGTCCGGTCCGGGTCGTGATCACCGAGCTCTGGCAGACTGCCCACTGGGGGCGCCGGACGGCCGGCGCAACGGTGTCGCACGATGCGGGGGCAGTCGGTGACCGAAGACATCGGGCCGGACCCGGCCGGTCGGCCGGACGCGATCCGGGTGCTGCTGGTGGACGACCATGCGCTGTTCCGGCGAGGTCTGCGGGTGACGCTGGACCTCGAGCCGGACATGATCGTGGTCGGGGAGTCCGGCGACGGGGCCGATGCGGTCGAGCGGGCGGCCGAGACGCTGCCGGACGTGGTGCTGATGGACGTCCGGATGCCGCGGCGCGGCGGCATCGAGGCCTGTTCGGCCATCAAGGCCACGGTCCCGTCCGCACGGATCGTCATGCTCACGATGAGCGACGACGAGGGCGACCTCTACGAGGCGATCCGGGCCGGCGCCAGTGGCTACCTGCTCAAGGACCTGCCCATCGACGAGGTGGCGCACTCGATCCGGCAGGTGCAGACCGGGCAGTCGCTGATCAGCCCGGCGCTGGCGTCCAAGCTGCTCACCGAGTTCGCCGCGATGGCCAAGCGCGGCGACACCGCGCAGGCCCCGCCGTCGCCCAAGCTCACCGCGCGGGAGATGGAGGTCCTGCGGCTGGTCGCCCGCGGCATGAACAACCGCGACATCGCCCGCGAGCTGTTCATCAGCGAAAACACGGTGAAGAACCACGTCCGCAACATCCTGGAGAAGCTCCAGCTGCACTCCCGGATGGAGGCCGTGGTCTACGCGGTGCGGGAGAAGCTGCTCGAGATCACCTGAGGATCCTGGCGGCGTCCTCAGCCCGGCGGCAGC
>DATINN010000107.1:0-5497 GCA_035474175.1 Mycobacteriales bacterium
GCGGTCCAGCCGGGCCATGTCGAGCACGATCCCGCCCGGGTTCGCGGCGTCCGCCAGCGGGCTGTGCCCGCCGGAGCGGATCGACACCGGCAGGTCGTGCCGCGCGGCGTGGTCGAGCGCGGCCGCGACCTCCTCCGGGCCGCGGGGCCGGACCACCAGCGCCGGTCGGCCGGTGCCGAAGAACGTCTCCGCCGCCTCGTCGTACCCCTCCTCTCCCGGGCGCAGGGCCTCGACGGCCAGGTCGGTCTGGTGCAGGGTCATCGGATCTCCTCGGTCGTGACATCGGTACGGCCGATCGTTCGCCGAATCCGGGGCCGGCCGCGTCGCCCCGGCGACGTCTCTTCGCGCTACCGGCCGGAGCGGTCGTCGCGGCGGCGGATACCACCCCGGGAGTGCGCCCGGCGTACTCCCCCGGCGGGACGTGCGGACCGGACCGCCGTCCTACGATCGGGGCCATGCGGACCGATCGCGGATGGCGGAGGCTCTACGCCACGGGCTGGCTGGTGTCGGCCACGTTCGGCGCGTTCGCCGTCGTCCAGTGGCAAGCCCGCCTGCGCGAGGCCGAGCGGCGGGCCGAGCAGGCCGAGCGCACCCGCGACGAGGTCGCCCGGCGGCGGGCGGTGGAGGAGCGGCTCCGGATCGCGCGGGAGCTGCACGACTCGCTCACCCACAGCATCTCGGTGATCAAGGTGCAGGCCGGCGTCGCCGCCCACCTGGCCCGGAAGAACGGCGAGGAGCCGTCCGACGCGCTGCTCGCCATCCAGGAGGCCAGCACCGACGCGGTGCGGGAGCTGCGGTCGACGCTGGACGTGCTGCGCCGGGAGGAGGACCTCGCCGGCAGCGGGCTGGACCAGCTGCCGGCGCTGGTCGAGCGGGCCCGGTCCTCGGGGCTGCCGACGACCTGCACGGTCCTCGGCGACCGGCGGCCGCTGCCCCCGGAGGTCGACCAGGCCGCCTACCGGGTCGTGCAGGAGTCGCTGACCAACGTCACCCGGCACGCCGGGACGGCGACCGCCTCGGTGCAGATCACGTACGACCCGCACACGCTCACCATCCGCGTCGAGGACGACGGCGAGGGCTCGCAGCGGCCGCCGGTGCCCGGCTACGGACTGGTCGGCATGCGGGAGCGGGTCACCGCGCTGGGCGGCCGGCTGCGGGCGGAGCCGGGCGTCGCCCGCGGGTTCACCGTCCTGGTCGAGCTGCCGGTGGGCGGGGCGGCGTGATCCGGGTGGTGCTGGTCGACGACCAGCCGCTGATCCGGACCGGGATCCGGGCGCTGCTCGACGCCGAGGACGACATCGTCGTGGTGGCCGAGGGCGCCGACGGCCGCGCGGGGGTCGCGCTGGCGGCCGAGCACCGGCCCGACATCGTGCTGATGGACGTGCAGATGCCGGAGATGGACGGCATCGAGGCGACCCGCCGGATCGCCGAGGACGACCGCCTCGCCGGCGTACGGGTGGTGATGCTCACCAACTACGGCCTCGACGAGTACGTCTTCAACTCGCTGCGGGCCGGCGCCTCCGGGTTCGTGGTCAAGGACACCGAGCCGGCCGACCTGCTGCAGGCGCTGCGGGTCACCATGCGCGGCGACGCCCTGCTCTCCCCCGCCGTCACCCGGCGGCTGATCAGCGAGTTCGTGGCCCGGCCGGCCGAGGTGTTCGCCCCGGCGGAGCTCGGGCTGCTGACCAACCGGGAGCGCGAGGTCGTGGCCCTGGTCGCGCACGGGCTCAGCAACGACGAGATCGCCGAGCGCATGGTGGTCAGCCCGATGACCGCGAAGACCCACGTGAGCCGGGCCATGACCAAGCTCGGCGCCCGCGACCGGGCCCAGCTCGTCGTCTTCGCCTACCAGTCCGGCCTCGTCGCCGCCCGCACCTCCTGACCCGGCCGGGGCGGCCCGGCCGGGGTGGCGCAGTAGCGTCGGGGCATGGCTGCGATCGAGTTCCGGCTCCGGACGGAGGCCCTCGGCATCGGCGACGTCACCACCGTGACGCCGTACGTCGACGGGGTCTCGCTGGTCGAGCTGGCCCGCCGTGTGGAGAGTGGACCCGCGCGGGCCGACCGGCAGCCGGACCTGGCCGGCGCGTACGCCGGGCTCGTCGTCGGCGACGCCCGCTGGCAGGACTGGTATTCCGGCGCGGATCCGCAGGTCTGGTTCGGCGACGGGGACAGCTGCCTGCTCGGCTGCACCTGCGGCGAGACCGGTTGCTGGCCGCTGACCGCGACGGTCACGGTCGGCCCCGACACCGTGGTCTGGGACCACTTCCGGACCGGGCACCGCCGGTGGGACCTCGCCGCCCTGGGGCCGTTCACCTTCTCCCGCGCCGCCTACGACGCCGCCCTGACGTCACCCACCCCCGACCCCGCCTGAGCATCCGCCCCGGTCGAGGCGCCGCCGGCCGTCAGGCGGTGGGCCAGCTGATGTCGTCGAGGGAGCGCCGGGGCCGGCTGGGTGGCTCGTCGGGCGGGGCCGCGCCGGGCGCCGGGCGGCCGAAGGCGGTCATCGTGGTGACCTCCCAATGGGCCGGTACGCCGAAGTCCGCCTGCACCGCCTCGCGGCGGAAGGCCCGGAACTGCCGGGCGTACAGGTCGAGCGACTGGGCCTGCACGGTCATGTGCGCGACGGCCTGACCGAGGTCGTAGAGGGCGAACTCCGAGTAGTCCCAGTCGGTGTCCTCGACCCGGCGGTGGCAGAGGTTCGCGACCAGCACGCTCGCGGTCGGCGCCCACCGGGCGGCACTCCCGGCGAGGTGCGCGACGAGTCGCGTGTGGACGGAGTCGCCGCGGCGGCCCAGCAGGAACGACCACGGCTGCGAGTTGCCCGCCGACGGCGCCCACCGGGCGGCCTCCAGCAGCGACGCCATCTCCTCGTCCGACACCTCGTGGCCGGCGTCGAACGTCGCCGGACTCCACCGCGCCGCCAGCAGGTGGTGCAGCCGGGTCACGGGGTCGTCCGCTGCCGCGGGGCCCGCGTCACAGCCACCGGCACCTCGTACGACGCCATGCCCGCCTGGTCGAGAGCGGCCGCGATCACCGCCGATGTGTCCTGCACGGGAGGATCGTCGCCGCGCTTCCCGGAAACCGCAACGAACGTTGACCGTCCCGCAACGGCGCGAGCAACCTCGCGGCATGGACACGACGGAGACCTTCGATGTGGTGATCGTCGGTGGCGGCGCCGCCGGGCTGTCGGCCGCGCTGGTGCTGGCCCGGGCCCGCCGCCGCCTGCTGGTGGTGGATTCCGGTCAACCGCGCAACGCACCGGCCGAGCACATGCACGGCTACCTGTCCCGCGACGGTCTTCCGCCCGCCGAGCTGCTCGCAGCCGGCCGCGAGGAGGTCACCGCGTACGGCGGGGAGGTGCTCGCCGACACCGTCGAGGACGTCGTGGCCTGCGGGAGCGACGCGTTCCGGCTGCGGCTGGCCGGCGGCCGCCGGCTGTCGGCCCGGCGGCTGCTCGTCGCCACCGGGCTGCGCGACGAGATCCCCGCCGTACCGGGCCTGCGGGAACGCTGGGCCCGCGACGTCCTGCACTGCCCGTACTGCCACGGGTGGGAGGTCCGCGACCGCCGGCTCGGGGTGCTCGCAAACGGCTCGCCGGAGACCGTGCGCTACGCGCAGATCGTCCGCCAGTGGGCCGACGACGTCGTGCTCTTCGTCCCGGCCGGCGTCCTGACCGACGCCGACCGCACGGAGCTGGTCGCCCGGGCCGTCGGCGTGGTCGAGGGCGAGGTCACGCGGGTGGTCACCGCCGACGACCGGCTGCACGGCGTGCAGCTGTCCGACGGCCGGACCGTCCAGCGGGACGCACTCTTCGTCCCACCCCGGTTCGTCCCCAACAACGACCTGCTGACGCGGCTGGGTTGTGAGCTCGACGCCCACGGGTGGGTCGGAAAGGACGGCACCGGCCGCACGTCCGTGCCCGGCGTGTGGGTGTCCGGCAACGTCGCCAATCCCCGGGCCCAGGTCATCACCGCCGCCGGCGAAGGCTCCGCCGCCGCGATCGCCATCAACGCCGACCTCGTCGAGGACGACGTCCGCATCGCCGTCCGCAGCTTCCACCTGGGGTTCTGAGCGGCCTCCACCCTTCCGATCCGCATCGCAGCAAGGAGAAACCCATGTCCGACCGTCCGGACGCACCACCGCTCGGCCCGCCCAGCAAGCACCAGCTGGCGGTCATGATCTGGCTCGCCGTCTTCCCGACGCTGACCGTGCTCAACCTGGCCCTGGGCGACTGGCTGCGGGACCTCTCGCCGGTCGCGCGCACCTTCGTCCTCGCGACCGTCGCCGTGCCGGTCGTCATCTACGGGCTCATGCCCCAGCTGCACAAGCTGCGGGTCCGGATCCTCACCCGGCCCGCCACTCGCTGACCGGGACGCCGCCCGGGCCTGGTCACCACATGTGGTGACGACGGCTCACCACATCGCTTCCTACCTTCCGGCCAGTGAGACGGCCAGGGAGACGGAAGGAGGCGATCGGGATGAGCGACGTACCGAGTGGTCCGTCCCCGGACTCGGCCCGGTACGAGATCCGCGTCCGGGGACACCTCGACGCGCACTGGGCCGACTGGTTCGACGGGTTCTCGCTCGCCCACGCCGCGGACGGCAGCACCGTCCTCGCCGGCCAGGCGGATCAACCCCGCCTGCTCGGGGCCCTGCGCATGCTGGCCGACCTCGGCCTGCCGCTCGTCTCCGTCACCCCGGCCGCCCCCGAACCGGGCGTCACCCCCGGCACCGCAGACCCCTGCTGACCAAGGAGACCGTCATGACCACCACACCCACGGCCACCCGCCCCGCCGGCATCGCCCCGCGGCGCCGGATGGACCCGACGAGGAAGGTCGCCCTCGCCGGCGGCATCGCGTACCTCATCACGTTCGCGGCCTCGATCCCGCAGCTGAAGCTGTTCGCCGCGATTATCGACGACCCGGCCGGCTACATCAGCGCCCCGCGCAGCAACGCCGCGGTCCTGTGGGGCTCGTGGTTGGAGGTCGTCACGGCGATCGCCTGCATCGCCACCGCCGTCGCGCTCTACCCGGTCACCCGGCGGGTCAGCCGGACCGCCGCCATCGGCTTCGTCACCTCCCGAGTGGTGGAGGCGACGCTCATCGTCGTCGGTGTGATGTGCCTGCTCTCGGTCGTGACCCTGCAGGGTCACTACGCCGGCAGCCAGCCCGACGCGCTCGGGGTCACCGGCGAGGCGCTCGTCGCGATGCGGCAGTGGACCTTCCTGCTCGGCCCGGGGCTCATCGCCGGCCTCAACGGCCTGCTGCTCGGCTACGTCATGTACCGCGGGCGCCTCGTCCCCCGGATCATCCCGGCCATCGGCCTGGTCGGCGCCCCGATCATCCTCGCCTCCGCCACCGGCACCCTCTTCGGCGCCTGGGACCAGGTCTCCGCGGCCGGGGCGGCCGGCGCGCTGCCGATCGCGGTCTGGGAGTTCTCCCTCGGCGTCTACCTGACCGTCAAGGGTTTCAAGCCCTCCGCCGCCCTCGCCCCGTCCC
>DATINN010000108.1:0-5896 GCA_035474175.1 Mycobacteriales bacterium
CTCTTCCCTGCCCGGAGACCCCAACGGGATCAGGCCGGGGCCTCGGAGCGGGACAGGAGGGCCGAGATCTCGCCGGAGCTGGCCGCCCACTCCAGGAACAGCCGGGCGTCCTCCTCCGGCAGCGGCCGGGAGACCAGGAAGCCCTGGACCGCGTCGCAGCCGGCGGCCCGGACGAGCGCGAGCTGCTCGGCCGTCTCCACCCCTTCCGCGACCACCCGCAGCCCCAGCGTCCGGCCGAGCTCGGCCACGGCCTGCAGCAGCGACGTCCGGCTGCGCAGGGCCTGGTCGAGGAACATCCGGTCGATCTTCAGCGTGTCGACCCGGTAGCGCAGCAGCGAGGACAGCGACGAGTGGCCGGCGCCGAAGTCGTCCATCGCCAGCCGGACCCCGAGCGCCCGGATCCGGTCCAGCTCGGCCGACAGCGACTCGGAGTCGTCGAGCAGGATGCTCTCGGTGATCTCCAGGGTCAGCGCCTCCGGCGGCAGCCCGGTCGCGCTGAGCGCGTCGGCCAGCTGCAGGGAGCAGTCTCCGGCCAGGACCTGCCAGCCGGAGACGTTGACGCTCACGCCCAGGCCGGCGCTGCCGGGCTCGGTCCGCCGCCACCGCTGCACGGTCTCCGCCGCGCGCAGGAGCACCTCGGTGCCGATCTCGCCGATGAGCCCGGCCTCCTCGGCGATCGGTACGAACACCTCCGGACCGATGACCTCGCCGTCCCGGTGCCAGCGGGCGAGGGCCTCGACCGCGGTCACCGTCCGGGTGTGCAGGTCGACGATCGGCTGGTACTGCACCTCGATCTGGCCGAGCATGACCGCCCGGGACAGCTGCTGCTCCAGCTGGGCCCGGCGGGAGGTCCGTTCCCGCATCTCCGGGGCGAAGACCAGGAACCGGCCCTTGCCGCCGCGCTTCGCCTCGTACATGGCGATGTCGGCGTCGGCGACGAGGTCCTCGGCGGTGCGGTGGCCGGCCAGCGCGGCGACGCCGATGCTGGCCCCGATGCGCACCTCCTGACCGTCGGCCCGGATCGGCCGGCGCAGCGCGGTGAGCACCCGGCGGCTGATGGCGGCGGCGTGCTCGGGGGTCCCGCCCGGGATGGCGATCGCGAACTCGTCGCCGCCGAGCCGGGCCACCGTGTCCCCGTCCAGGATGCAGCCGCGCAGCCGCTCCGCGGCCCGCTGCAGGAGCTCGTCCCCGGCCGGGTGCCCGAGCGTGTCGTTGACGTTCTTGAAGCCGTCGAGGTCGACCAGGATCGTGGCCGCGGTCCCGCCGGCGGCCGCCGCCGTGCCCAGCGCCTCGGTCAGCCGGCGCATGAACAGGGCCCGGTTCGGCAGCCCGGTGAGCGAGTCGTGGTACGCCTGGTGACTGAGCTGGTCCTGCAGCGCGCGCCGGTCGGTGACGTCCCGGGCGTTCCAGACGATGCCGCCGACGGCGGGGTCGGCGCACAGGTTGCGGCAGACCACCTCCAGCGTGCGCACCCGGCCGTCCTTGGTGACCACCCGCGCCTCGATGGTGTCCACCCCGGACGGGGTGCCGGCGACACCGGCGAGCAGGGCCGCGGTCCGGTCCCGGTCGTCGGGATGCAGGTGGTCGAAGAGCACCCGCCCGGTCAGCGCGGCCGACGGGAAGCCGGTGATGTCCTCGACGGCCGGGCTGACGTAGCTCAGCGTCCCGTCGGCGGCGCTGACCGCGGTGAGGTCGGACGCGCGCTGCACGAGGGCGCGGAACCGCTGCTCGCTGGTCCGCAGCGCGTGCTCGGCCGAGCGGCGCTCCTCGGTCTCGGCCACCAGCGCGTCGTACGCGCGGGCGAGGTCGCTGCGGTTGCGGCGCTTGAGCACCGCGATCCAGCACACGCCGAGGACGGCGACCAGCGCGACCAGCCCGGCCAGGGCGCGCTCGTTGGCCTTCTTGGCCTGCAGGGAGCGCAGCGTGGCGTCGTAGAAGAAGCTCTCCTGCTGGCTGTAGAGGGTCTTGATCCGGACCTCCAGGCCGGTCACCAGCAGGACCGCCTGCCGGGTCAGCGCCGCCCGCCGCCCCGGGTCGCCGAGCTGGTCCCACGGGAAGGCGGCCAGCGCGGTCCGGATGGCGGCGATCTCGCGGTACTGGGCCGAGTCCGGCGCGAACCCGGTGCCGCTGACCTCCAGCTGCCGGCTGAGCAGGCCGTGCCGCTCGATCGCCGCCGCCGGGTCGCCGCCGCTCTCCAGCTCGGTGAGGCGCTGCAGCAGCAGCAGGGCCTCCCGCTCCCCGTTGGAGAGGTTGAAGGCACGCCCCTGGGCCGTGGCCACGTCGGTGGTCATCCGGCCGAGCAGGATGTTGTTCTGCACCACCACCCGCAGGATGCCGGCGGTCGTGCCCAGCACGAGCAGCACCAGCAGCACCTGGGCGACGCGGCGCCGTCCGGGCGCCGACCCGGTCGCGCTCACCGGACCTCGATCGTCTTCAGGCTCCAGATCCAGTGGTCGGCGTTGCCGCCGGCCGGCACCCCGTCCAGGAAGACGATGCGGGTCGGCCCGCCGTCCTCGACCGCGATCGCGCTGCCGTCCCCGGCCGCGGTGGCGAGCAGGACGCCGCCTGCCCGGACGTCGGCCAGGCCGAGGTCCACCTGGTAGTCGTCCAGCGCGGTGATGTGCACGCTGGTGGCGGTCGCGGGCGCGCCGGCCACGGCCAGCAGGTCGCGCAGCCGGATCCCGCGCACCTCGATCTCCTCCTTCGCCCAGGGATCGTGCAGCCGGGCCCGGACCAGACCGATCCGTTCCAGCGCCGGCCGGTCGAAGGCGACCGTGGCGCCGCGGTTGTCCGCCGACACCTTCCCGGTCAGGGTCAGGACCGCCTTGCCGGCCGGTACGGGCACGGGCTGGCCCGGCCGCAGGGAGGCCGGCCGCACCACGGCCGGCGCCCCGGTGGCCCCGGCACCGGTCGCCGCACCGGGCCCGTCCGCGCCGCCACAGCCGGCGGTCAGCGCGAGCACCAGCACGACCGGGCCCAGAAGGCGCGCGCGGGCCATGCCGAGCAGGCGCGGGCGGCCCGGGCCGAGCAGGAGCGGGCGGCGGGTCGCGGCCGGGTCCGTCGGGTCGCTGGTCCTCGGCATCGCGCCTCCGCTCACCACCGCGGCACGGGCCCACCGCGCCGGCGTCCGGTCATCGGCAGGGCGGCGGCCGGGCTTAACCCGCGGTCACCCGCAGCCGGTGCCGTTGACCCGGACGTCGGAGGGCGGCGGCGAGAACGGCCCGTTCGCGATGAAGCCGATCGTCCAGGAGGTGCCGGGGGCGAGGGTGGTGGACCAGCTCGGCGCCTCGGCGGTGACGACGCTGCCGGACTGGGTGACGGTGGCGAACCACCCGTTGTTCAGCGTCACCCCGGCCGGCAGCGTCCACGTCGCCGTCCAGGGCGAGAACGTCGAGGTGCCGGTGTTGGAGACGGTGATCGCGGCCTGGTAGCCCTGCGGCCAGGAGTTCTCGATGACGACGCCGGCCGTGCAGCGCAGGCCGGCCGCCGCGGTGGTCGTCGCCGGGGCGCCGGTGGTGGCGGGAGTGGTGGCGGCGGGGCCGGTGCTGCCCGTCCCGGCCGGGGTCGGCACGGTCCCGGCCGTCGACCCCGGTCCGCCGGCGCAGGCGGGCGAGCGGGTCGCGGTCCGGCTGGCCGCGTCGAAGGTGAAGGTCCCGGACGACGGCGTCGACATCAGATACTGCCCGAGGGTCAGCTGCGCCAGCTCCGCCGGATACTCGCCCGTCACCGCGTGGTACTCGTCGGCGGCCGCGTTCACCGCGTGCACGTCGGCCTGGCAGGCGGCGGCGTTGGCGTCGGTGCGGAACCGGCCCACGCCGATCACCACGATGGTCGCCAGGATCCCCAGCACCACGACGACCACCAGCAGCTCGACGAGCGTGAACCCGGCCGCGCCGGACCGGGGGCGGGCCCGGCGCGGGCCCGCGGGGGCGGTCGGAGGCAGTGGCACGCCGGGTCATCGGCACCCGCGGCCGCCGGGTTAAGCCCGCCCGGGCCCTTAAGCCGCCCGCCCCCCGGTCCGATGCAACGGCATGCGCCTGCGACGCGGGACCCGGCCGCCGCGGCGCCGATCGGTCGGCCTGAAGTTCGCCGCCGCCGTCGGCGCCGTCGTGCTGGGCGTGCTCTCCGTGTCCTTCACCGGCGCGACCGGGCTGATGGCGATGCGCACGGACGTCGACCGGCTGATCGACGACGAGCTCACCGTGCTGCGCAGCGTCGGCGACCTCGCCCTCACCCTGTACGACACCGAGACGACGGGCCTGCGCGCGCTGGCCACCACCGAGTCGGCGGCCAACCAGCGCAGCGCCGTGACCCTGGACGAGGTCCTGCTCCCGCGGCTGCAGGAGCAGCTGGCCACGGCGCGGCGGCTGCTGGCCGCCGATCCGGAGGCCAGCCGGCTGCTGGACCAGGTCGCCCGGGACCTGGTGCAGCTCGGGCGGCTGCGGCAGGACGCGGAGGCAGCCAGCGCCACCGCGGCCGGCCGGTCCGCGGTGGCCGGGCAGGCCGTCGCCCTCTTCCAGCGCATGACGAGCGCGGTCAAGGAGGTCCGGCTGCACGAGTACGCCGCAGCCGAGCGGTCCGGGGCCGAGGCCCGGGCGACGTACGGCCGGACGCTGCTGCGGTTGATCGCCGGCACCACCGCCTCCCTGCTGATCGCCCTGACCGTGGTGCTGCTGCTGGTCCGCGACCTGGTGCCGCGGCTGCGCTCGTACGCCCGGTTCGCCACCGACGTCGCGGCCGAGCGCCACGCCGGGCTGCTGGACCCGCGCGGCGGCGACGAGCTGGCCGAGCTCGGCCGGGCCCTGGACCACATGGTGGTCCGGACCGAGGCGGCGCGGCGGCAGGAGGCCGAGCAGTCCGAGTTCGTCGACACGCTGCAGGTGACCGGGACCGAGCACGAGGCGCACGAGCTGGTGCAGCGCCACATCGAGCGCACCGTGCCCGGCAGCGCGGCGGTCGTGCTCAAGCGCAACAACAGCGAGAACCGGCTGGACGCGGCGACCGCGCTGGCGGCGGACGACCCGCTGGTCGCGCGCCTGCCCGGGGCCGAGCCGCGGGCCTGCCTGGCGCTGCGCTTCGGCCGCAGCCACGGCGAGGAGCCCGAACGCCGGCCGCTGCTGCGCTGCCAGCTCTGCGCCGGGCGCGGCGAGCGCACCACCTGCGAGCCGCTGCTGGTCGGCGGGCAGGTGATCGGCTCGGTCCTGGTCTCCCACCAGGACCGGCTGGACGCGGACGCCGAGACCCGGATCAAGAGTTCGGTGGCGCAGGCCGCGCCGGTGCTGGGCAACCTGCGCAACCTGGCGCTGGCCGAGTTCCGGGCCAACAACGACTCGCTGACCGGGCTGCCCAACAAGCGGGCCACCGACGACACCCTCAAGCGGATGGTGGCCCAGGCCAACCGGTCCATCACCCCGCTGGCCGCCCTGATGCTCGACCTCGACCACTTCAAGCAGGTCAACGACCGGTTCGGGCACGCCAAGGGGGACGAGGTGCTGGCCGCGGTCGGGGCCGCGGTGCGGTCCTGCCTGCGGGCCGGGGACTTCGCCGGCCGGTTCGGCGGGGAGGAGCTGCTGGTCCTGCTGCCGGACACCACCGCCGAGGGCGCGCTGATCGTGGCGGAGAAGCTGCGCACGACGATCGCGGCGATCACGGTGCCGGGGGTGCACCGCGACATCACCGTGAGCATCGGCGTCGCCGACCTGATCCAGCACGGCGGCGACGCCCGCGGGCTGCTGCGGCAGTCGGACCGGGCGCTCTACGCGGCCAAGGCCGCCGGGCGCAACCGGACCGTCCTCGCCGGCAGCCCCGACGACGCCCGCACGCCGGACGACGCCCGCACGCCCGACACCGCCCGCACGCCCGACACCGCCCGCACGCCCGACACCGCCCGCACGCC
>DATINN010000109.1:0-1796 GCA_035474175.1 Mycobacteriales bacterium
CGTTGGCGCACCAGAACGGGATGCGGCGCCGCGGCGCGGACTCGCCGCGCTCGGCCTCCCCCATCGGTCCGGCCCCGACCCTGCTGCCCCGGATGGCACTGCCACCAGCCACTGTGTGTGTCTCCTCGACGAATGGTGGACCCCGGACGATCGCCCGGGGCTGGGGGGAAGAGAAAGGACTAGCCGCCGGCCTTGAGAAGCAGGCCGAGACCGACGATGCAGATGGCCCAGACCGCCCCGCAGAACAGGGTGAGCCGGTCGAGGTTCTTCTCCACCACCGACGACCCGGACAGCGAGGACGACACCGAACCGCCGAACAGCGAGGACAGACCGCCGCCCTTGCCGCGGTGCAGCAGGATCAGCACCACCAGCAGCGCGCTGGCGACTATGAGCACGATGGACAGGCCGATGATCATCGCCGGGTGGGGTTCCTCTGCAGTGTCACGGATGAGCGGGGGGATGCGATTGTCGAGAGCGTCAGCCTACTCGACTCCGAGCGACGCCAGATCGTACCCACGGTATGCGGGCTGCACGTACGCGTTGCGCAACCGCTTGCTACCGATCAGTACGGACCGGTCCTCGACCAGCGGCGCGTAGCCGGCGGTCTGCATCGCGGTCGCCGCGACCGCCCGCCAGGCCGCGGTCGCCTGCACCGGGTCGAGGGTCGCGGCGGCGGCGTCGATCGCCTCCTCGTCCCCGGACAGCTCGGCCACGTTGGGGTTGCCGGTGGTGCGGACGCTGCGCCCGTCCACCAGCGGCACCAGGAACGCGTACGGCGAGGGGAAATCGGCCGCCCACTCGGCCACGATCAGGCCGAGCCCGTCGGCCCGGACGGTGGCCGGCGAGCCCGCGACCGAGGCCAGGAACGTGCCCAGCGGGTATTCCTTCTTGGTCACCCGGATGCCGACCCGGGCCAGCGACCGCACCACCACGTCGGCGGCGATCCGGCCCCGGCCGTCGTTGACGGTGCCGAGCGTGGTGTCGAAGCCGTCCGGCTTGCCGCAGTCGGCCAGCTCCGTCCGGGCCGCGGCCAGGTCGCCGCGGTTGCCCTCGCCGGTCGGGTAGGGCGCGGTGGCCGGGTAGCCCGGCAGCACCCGCGGCCACAGCGTCGTGGCCAGCGAGGCCGCGTACTCCCCGCCGAGCGCGTCCTTCACCGCGGCCTTGTCCAACGCATACTGCACGGCGCGGCGGCAGTGCACGTCGCCGAGCGCGCCGACCGAGGACGGCATGGCGACGAACCGGACCGTGCCGGTGCTGGGGTCGTCGACCCGGGCCGCGAGCGCCGGGTCGGTGAGGACGGTCGACGCGGCCTCGGACTGCAGCCCGCTGCCGGACACGTCGGCGTCGGCCGTGCCGGCCAGCACCCGGCGGTCCCGCTCCGGCGGCAGCACGTCGGTCTGCAGCGTGATCCGGTCGGGCAGGGCGGTGCGGACCGGGTCGGTGGCCTTGCGCCAGCGCGGGTTGCGGGCGAAGGAGACGGTGCCGTCCTTGCCGACCCCGGTGATCCGGTACGGCCCGCTGGACAGCGGCTTCGTCCCGTAGTCGCGGCCGGTGTCGGCCTTGGCCTTGACCGGGCTGGCGGCCGGCAGCGCCAGCACGTCGTCCCAGGCGGCGAACGGCCGGACCAGGGTGAACCTGATCGTCCGGGCGTCGGGGGTGGCGATGCTCTTCAGCCCGCCCTTGTCCCGGTACGGCCCGTCGTACGGCTTGGTCCGGTCGTCCAGCAGCTGCACGGCCCAGTTGGGCCCGCCGGTGATGACGTCGGAGGCGAACAGCCGCTCGATGCCGTACTTGAC
>DATINN010000110.1:0-15290 GCA_035474175.1 Mycobacteriales bacterium
GAAGCCGACCAGGCGCCACCAGCTCGCGCCGTCGAGGTGGAAGCCGTAGCCCTTGTCGGTGCCGCCGCCGTCCAGGACCGCGCCGGCGCCGCCACACAGGAAGATCGGCGCCGCCTCGGTACCCGAGCTGGTCGTGACGAAGGTGCCGGCGTAGGTGCCGTCGGCCAACGCGATGCTGTCGCCGGGCTTCGCGTCCCGCAGCGCCGCGATGAGGTCGTCGGCGGAGGAGACCCGGACGGTCGCGGCGGGGCAGGTGACCGAGCCCTGGCCCGGCGGCGCCGCCGGCGCGTCCGGGACCGGGCTCGGGCCGGCCGACCGGTCGTCGTCCTCCTTCGCCGTCGGGCTCGGGGACGGGACCGTCAGGCCGCCGGTGATGCCGGCGTCCACGGTCGGCGTCGGTGCCGCCGCCCGCGGTTCGCCGGCGCCGCCGCAGGCCGCGACGGAGAGGCCGACGAGCACGACGAGGACGGCGATCCGCCTCATCGCCGGCCCTCCGGCTGCCACGCCGGGCCGTCCGCCGGCCGACGGGACGGGTCCTCCGCCGGCCGCCGGGACGGGTCCTCCGCCGGCCGCCGGTCCGGATCCTCCGCCGACCGCCGCGGGCGGGGGAGCACCGTGGTCGCGTCCTCCTGGTACGCGGGCACGCCGCGGGGGTCGGAGGGGTGCGCGGGCCGGCCGATGACCAGGTTCGGCGCGCTCGAGTGCACCGGCCGGGCGGCCGCCCGCTGCGGCACGGGCGTCCGGGCCGGCCCGGGCGGCGCCGCGGGACGGGACGCGACGGACGGGACCGCCGTCCGGGGCGCGACCGGCGGGGCCGCCGTCCGGGACGCGACCGGCTGGGCCGCGGGACGGGACGGCACCGGCTGGGCCGCGGGACGGGACGGCACCGGCTGGACCGCGGGACGGGACGCGACGGACGGGACCGGCTGGGCCGGACGCCGCAGCATCTGCGTCGGCTGGTCCACCCCCGTCGGGTCCCACCGGTCCGGGGCCGGGGCACCGCGCCCGCCGACCGGCAGCGGTGCGGGGAAGCCCCCGGCCGGCACCGGTTCGCGGATCGACTCGGCCGCCGCGATCGAGCGCAGGAGCTCGCCCTTGTCGCTCGTGTCGAGCAGCTGCTGCTTCTCGTACGGGTGCCGGATCACCCCGCGCGCCCCGAGCTTGCGGGCCCGGACGGCGGAGACCAGCACCAGCAGCACCACGCCCAGCCACAGCAGCGTCATCGGCTTGGCCGCGTGCCGCAGCCGGATCCAGAACGAGCGGGTGTCGTGCCAGGCCCCGGTCTGGTTGCGCTCGATCGTGACCTTGCCGTGCGAGCGGGCCGCGTCCAGCGCGGTCGGCCCGGTCCCGGAGATCGTGTTGTAGGCGACCTGGGTGCCCTTCACCGACCCGACCAGCGTGACGCCGTGGTTGGTGACCCGGTCGACGGTGTTGCCGCGGATCGTGCCGACCGAGTCGCGCAGGTAGATGCCCATCGGGGTCGACTCGACGGTGTTGCCGGTGACGGTGGCCCGGACGACGCCGTCCCGGACCGAGATGCCCTGCCGGGCCTGGCCGGAGACCTGGTTGCCGACCACCGAGACCTGCTCGGCGCCGCGCCGGACGACGATGCCCATGTCGCCACCGCGGACCTGGTTGTTCTGCAGGCCGACGTCGCTGCCGCCGTCGATCTCGATGCCGTAGCGGGCGTTGTCCTGGGCCAGGCTGTTGGCGATCGAGTTGTGGCCGTAGTCGCCGACGGTCTCCCCGGACGGCGACGGCCCCTCGGCCAGCGCCCGGCCGGACACCGAGAAGCCGTTGCCGCCGTTGCCGATCGCCTTGGCCCCGCTGATCCGCACCTCCTGGGCCGCCCGGGCCAGCACGAAGCCGTCGCCGGCGTTGCCCTGCGAGGTGACCCGCTCGACCACCGCGTTGGACGCGAACCGGTGCAGGATCACGCCGTCGACCAGGCTGCCGGCCACCACGGTGTCGCGCACCTCGATGCCGTCGGCGCTGGAGACGAACAGCCCGTACGCGTCGCCGCGGATGGTGGACTTCCCGATCTGCGCCGACACGTACGACTGGTCGGCCACGCCGAAGCGGGTGTCGGGCGTGGTCAGCTCGCCGGAGGGCTGGGCGTACACGTCGCCGGCCTCGGGCGTCGCGGACGGCTGGGCCGGGCCGGACGTGGCCGCCTTGGCCTTGTCCCGGGCCGTCTTGCCGTGGACCTGGTCGTCCGGTCCGGAGGTGGAGCCGGTGTTGGGGCGGTCGGTGCCGGTGAGGCTGATGCCGCCGGTGCGCCCGCTCCAGAAGCCGAGGTCGGAGACGTCGACGTAGCCCATCCGGAACTGGCCGCCGATGGCCCGGATGTAGGCCCGGCCGTCGTTGGGGTCGGTGTCGGGGGTGTTGGTCCGCGGGTCCCAGCTGACCAGCTTCATCCGGGCCTGCTCGGTGCCGAGCAGGCTCAGCTCCCCGCCGAAGGACACGATCGACACGAAGCCCGAGCTGCTGCTGGCCATCCGGACGGTGAGACCGCCGGGGTTGGTCAGCGCCAGCTTGGCCCCGAGGTTGAGGTAGATGTTCTCCAGCAGCAGGTAGGAGCCGTCCTTCTGGCGCACGAAGGTCTGCGGCGCCAGCGTCAGCAGGTCCTTGACCGTGTACGGCGCGCTGCGCTGGGTCAGCACCAGGGTGTAGCCGGCGCCGGTGGTCAGCCGGTACGGCTTGGACCAGGACACCCCGCCGCGCAGCGGCGCGACCGCGGTGACGGACCGGATCTCGGTCAGCCGGCGGTCCTCGGCCGCGACCAGGGCGGCCTGCTTGGCCGCGTTCTCGGCCGAGACCGGCGCCGGGGCGGCACCGGCGCCGCCGGGCCCGGCCAGCAGCACGCCGACCGTCGCGGTGGCCAGGGTGCCGCCGGCCAGGGCCAGCGCGACCATCGTCGACCGGGTCCGGCGCAGCCGGAACGGCCGGGACGGCCGCGCGGGGGCGGAGCCGGACGCGTGCCGGCCGGTCCGAGGGCTGGGGCGGCGCATCAGGCCACCCCCGCCTGCGGCTGGTTGAGCGTGCGGGCGCTCTGCCCGTCGCCGCCGACGCTGTCGGTGCTCCGGGTCAGCCAGCCCTGCTTGTTCATGGTGAGGAACGCGTACAGCTTGATCGGCAGCGCGATCATGATCACGACCAGCGCGGTCAGCGGCAGCAGCAGGATCTCCCCGGGGTGCTGCTTGAGGTGCGAGTAGCCCCGGATGCCCCGGCCGAGCAGCATCCAGCCGATCGCCAGCCCGATCCCGGCCGGCGTGAACTGCAGCCGGCTGAAGAGCAGGTAGGCCAGGGTCAGCGCCATCGTCACCGGCGTGAGCAGGATCTGCAGCACGGTGAGCTGGCTGATCCGCGGCGCCCGCCACAGCCAGCCCTTCCACAGCGCGGTCAGGTAGCAGCGGTAGGAGTTGCGGCTCCACCGCACCCGCTGCTTCACGAACGCCCGGAACGAGTCCGGGAACATCGACAGCGCCTGGGCCGAGGACTGGTGCACGGTCTTGTAGCCGGAGGCGAGCACCAGCCAGGTCATCCGCCCGTCGTCGCCGGCGATGCAGCGGCGGCCGAGGAAGAACTCGTTCTCCAGGTTCTGCACGACCGGCAGGATCGCCGCCCGGCGGTAGGCCGCGGTCCGGCCGGACACGCAGATCACCCCGCCCTTGCGGCCCATCGCCGGCACGTAGTCGTGGTAGCGCAGGTTGACCAGCCAGTCGGCCTGCCGGCGCCAGATGCTGGTCCGGCGCTGGTAGACGTTCTGCTGGGTGCCGACCGCGCCCACCGCGGGGTCGACGAACGGCATCTGCACCGCCTCCAGCAGCCCCGGCTTCCAGGCCGTGTCCGAGTCGGCGAACACGATGACCTCGCCCCGGGCGGCCCGGATGCCGACCCCGAGGGCCGAGCGCTTGCCGGAGTGCCGGTAGCGGATCACCCGCAGCAGCGGGCTGCGCACGGTCGCCAGCCGGGCCGCGCACTCGGTGTCCTCGACGTCCAGGACGATGATCACCTCGGACGGCTCCTGCACCAGCCAGCTGCGCAGGCAGCGCAGCAGGATGTCCGGGTCCTCGCGGAAGGACGGCACCACCACCGAGGTGGTGGTGCGGAAGTCGTTCACCACCGGCTTGGCGAAGCGCGACAGCACCGCACGGTAGATCCACAGCGACCACACCACGATGCCGGCGATGCCGACCGGCATGAGCTCCTTCCAGCCCCCGGCCCCCAGCGTCTCGGCGAACCACCGGTTCACCGCGGACAACACCTCTTGGACGGTCGACACCGTCTCGTCACCCCACCCGTTTTGTCCAACATGTCACCTTGCAGACGAGCAAGACGATACGGACGGAATCGAGAAAGGGAAGCGACTCGCGGTGACATTAACCGGCCATTTACCCGGGATGTCCCACTTCTGGAGCGCGGATCGCCGACGGCTCAGCAGTGCTCACTGCTAGCTACTGAATCGTGCCCTGAACCGCTTCTACCCGTCATTTCGGGCGTGTTTCGATCACGTACCGTTCTCGGTACGGGCGACTTCCAAGCGTGGAAGGGTTACTGCTCCGGGTAACCGAGGGTGGGCGCCGAGACGTCGTCCAGCGCGTGCCGGATCTCGGCCGGCAGCACGGTCGCGTCGGCGGCCAGCGAGCCCGAGAGCTGCCCGACCGTACGGGCGCCGAGGATGCAGGAGCTGACCCCGGGCCGGTCCCGGACCCAGGCCAGCGAGACGGCCAGGGGAGAGGTGCCGAGGCCCTCGGCCGCGGTCGCGACGGCCTCGACGATGCGGGCGGCGGCGTCGGTGAGGTGGTGGCCGACGAAGTCGCGCAGGTGCGGGGAGGCGGCGCGGGAGTCCGACGGGACGCCGTGGCGATACTTGCCGGTCAGCACGCCCCGCCCCAGCGGCGAGTACGCCAGCACGCCCAGACCGGCCCAGGCGCAGGCCGGCACGACCTCGCGCTCGACGCCCCGCTCCAGCAGCGAATACTCCACCTGGGTGGCCGAGAGCGGGGCCCGGGCCGGCCAGGCCCGCTGCCAGGCCGCCGCGGCCGCGGTACGCCAGCCGGGCAGGTTGGACACCCCCGCGTACCGGGCCCGGCCGCTGGTGACGGCCACGTCGACGGCGGAGAGGACCTCCTCCATCGGCACCCGCTCGTCCCAGCCGTGCAGCTGCCAGAGGTCGACCGAGTCCACGCCCAGCCGCATCATCGAGTTGTCCAGGGCGGTGAGCAGGCCGCCCCGGGACAGCCCGCGGGCGGCGGCGCCCGGCCCGATCGGGCCGCCGGACTTCACCGCCAGCACCAGCTCGTCGCGCGGGACCACGTCGGTCAGCAGCCGGCCGATGAGCGGCTCGGTCTGCTCGCAGACGTACCAGGGGCCGACGTCGAGCAGGGTGCCGCCGGCCTCGCGGAAGGCGACCAGCTGCGCGGCCGCGTCGTCGGGGTCGGTGTCGCGGCCCCAGGTGGCGGTGCCGAGACCCAGCCGGGACACGACCAGGCCACTGCGGCCGACCGGGCGCTGCTCCATGAGCGGGCAACCTACTCAGCGTGGGCGCGCCGCCACGCCCCGACCCGCCGCGCGCGACACCCGCGCCGCGACGCGGCCGGGCCCGGACCGGCCCGACCGGTAGGGTCTGCGGGTGCGGTTGGGACTGAACCTCGGATACTGGGGCGCCGGAAACGACGAGGCCAACCTGGCCCTGGCCGAGGAGGCCGACCGGCTCGGCTACGCGGTCGTGTGGGCCGCCGAGGCCTGGGGCTCGGACGTGGTCTCGGTGCTCGGCTTCCTGGCCGCGAAGACGGCGCGGATCGACATCGGCAGCGCGATCATGCAGATCCCGGCCCGCACCCCGGCGATGACCGCGATGACCGCCGCCACCCTGGACACCCTCTCCGGTGGCCGGTTCCGGCTCGGCCTGGGTGTGTCCGGCCCGCAGGTCTCCGAGGGCTGGCACGGGGTCCGCTTCGACAAGCCGCTGGGCCGCACCCGCGAGTACGTCGACATCGTCAAGCTGGCGATCGCCCGCAAGCCGGTGGCCTACGACGGCGAGCACTACACGCTGCCGCTGCCCGACGGCCCGGGCAAGGCGCTGAAGATGATCATCCACCCGGTCCGCGCCGACGTCCCGGTCTACCTGGCCGCCGTCGGCCCGAAGAACCTGGAGCTGGCCGGCGAGATCGGCGACGGCGTGCTGCCGCTGTTCCTGGCCCCGGAGCGGGCCGCCGACTTCCTGGACCCGGTCCGGGCCGGCCGGGCGCGGGCCGGCAAGGACATGGCCGGCTTCGAGGTCGTGCCGACCGTGCCGCTGTCCGTCGGCCCCGACCCGGTCGCCTGCGCCGCCCCGATCCGCGACTACGCCGCCCTCTACGTCGGCGGCATGGGCTCCCGGGAGAAGAACTTCTACAACAACATCGCCCGCCGGATGGGCTTCGAGGCCGAGGCCCGCGAGGTCCAGGACCTCTACCTGGCCCGCAAGCAGCGGGAGGCGGCCGCGGCCGTGCCGTACGAGTTCGTCGACCGGACCAGCCTGCTCGGGCCGCCGGAGCGGATCGCCGACCGGCTGACCGAGCTGGCCGAGGCCGGGGTCCCCACCGTCTCGGCCGCGCCCTACGGGGACACGGTCGAGCAGCGGATCGACGCCCTGCGGGCGCTGGTGGCCGCCGTCGAGCGCGCCGGTCTGGCGTGAACCTCCCCACCGCCGTCCTCTTCGGCGTCGTCGAGGGCATCACCGAGTTCCTGCCGGTCTCCAGCACCGGGCACCTGACGATCCTGGAGCGGCTGCTCGGCTACGAGGTCGACGCCAAGGACGTCACCGCGTTCACCGCGATCATCCAGACGGGCGCGGTGCTGGCGACGCTGATCTACCTGCGGGACGAGTTCCGCCGGATCGTGTTCGCGCTGATCCGCGGGCTGTTCCGGCCGGGCTGGCGGGCCGACCCGGACTGGCGCTTCGGCTGGGCCGTGGTGCTGGGCTCGGTCCCGATCGGCATCACCGGTCTGCTGTTCCAGCACCAGATCGAGACCACCCTGCGCAGCCTGTGGTTCGTCGGCGCGGCGCTGATCGCGTGGAGCGCGCCGATGCTCTACGCCGACCGCACCGCGTCGCAGAAGCGCGGCGAGTCCGAGATCACCTGGAAGGACACGCTGATCATCGGCGCGGCCCAGTGCATCGCGCTGGTACCCGGGGTGTCCCGGTCCGGCGCGACGATGACGGCCGGTCTGCTGCGCGGGCTGGACCGGGTCGCGGTCACCCGGCTGTCGTTCATGCTCTCGGTGCCGGCGCTGACCGCGGCCGGGGTGCTGCAGGGCGTCAGCGCGGCCGGCGACATCTCCTCCGGGGTCGGCTGGCCGGCCACGCTGGTAGCGACGGCGGTCAGCTTCGTCGTCGCGTACTACTCGGTGGCCTGGCTGCTGCGCTTCGTCGCCCGGCACGACTTCACCGTGTTCATCGCCTACCGGGTCGTGTTGGGTGTGGTGCTGCTGGTGCTGCTGGCCTCCGGCGTGGTCGCCGCGGTCTGAGTGCCGGGCCGCGAGGTGACGTCCAGGTAGACCTCGCGGACCTGCGGGAACCGCTCCTGCAGCCCCTCGGCGATCACGTCCGTGCGGTCCTCCACCTCGGACGCGCCGAGCGCGTCGTCCATGTCCAGCCGGGCCGCGACCAGCAGCGCCTCCGGGCCGATCAGCATCGTGCGCACCTCGACCACCCGCTCGACCTCCGGGTGGCCGTCCAGCATCCGCCGGATCCCCTCCCGCAGCTCGGCCGGGGCGGACTCGCCGATGAGCATCTCCTTGGTGTCGCGCCCCAGCACGTACGCGACGACGGCCAGCAGCACGCCGATCGCGATCGCGGCCCCGGCGTCCCAGTAGGCCGCGCCGGTCAGCTGGTGCAACCCCAGCCCGGTCGCCGCCAGCACCAGGCCGATCAGCGCGGCGGTGTCCTCGGAGAACACCGTCTTCACGGTCGGGTCGGAGGACAGCCGGACGTGCTCGAACATCCCGCGCTCGGCCTCCTTGGCCTCCCGGCGCAGCTGCCGGACGGCGGTGAGCCAGGACGTGCCCTCGGCCACGAACGACACCGCCAGCACCGCGTACGAGAGCAGGTAGCCGGCCACCTCGGACTCGCCGGAGAGCAGGCCGTGGACACCCTCGTAGATGGAGAAGACGGCGCCGGAGACGAAGATGCCGACCGCGGCCAGCAGGGACCAGAAGAACCGCTCCTTGCCGTAGCCGAAGGGGTGGGTGTCGTCCGGCGCCTTGCGGCCGAGCTTGAGCGAGACCAGCAGGAAGACCTGGTTGGTGGTGTCGGCGACCGAGTGCGCCCCCTCGGCCAGCATGGCGCTGGACCCGCCGATCAGCCCGGCGGTGATCTTGGCCACCGCGATCGCGAGGTTGGCGACGAACGCCACGACCACGGTGCCGGTGCTCTCGTCCTCAGCCACTCCGTCTCACTACCCCGCTGCGAACTAGAGTTGCGCGGGTGTCCACAGTGATCTTCGTCCGGCACGGGCTGACCGCGATGACCGGGCCGGTGCTGGCCGGGCACACCCCGGGGCTGCACCTGGACGAGCGGGGGACCGCGCAGGCGGCCGCCGTCGCCGCCCGGCTGGCGCCGGTGCCGCTCGCGGCCGTCGTGACCAGCCCGCTGGACCGCTGCCAGGAGACCGCCGCCGCGATCCTGTCCGGGCGGTCGCTGGCCGCGGAGGTCGAGCCCGGACTGGTCGAGGTCCGCTACGGCGACTGGACCGGGCGGCCGCTGAAGGAGCTGGCCAAGGAGCCGCTGTGGAAGGTGGTGCAGGCGCACCCGGCCGCGGCCGTCTTCCCCGGGAAGGCCGGGGAGGGGCTGGCCACCGCGCAGTCCCGGGCCGTGGCCGCCGTGCGGGCGTGGGACGCGCGGATCACCGCCGCGCACGGTGCCGACGCGGTGTGGCTGGCCTGCTCGCACGGCGACATCATCAAGGCGCTGCTGGCCGACGCGCTCGGGATGCACCTGGACCTGTTCCAGCGTCTCGTGGTCGACCCGTGCTCGGTGTCGGTGGTCCGCTACACCGAGACGCGACCGTTCGTGCTGCGGGTCAACGACACCGGCGGCGACGTGGCCGCGCTGCTGCCCCCGCCGGCGAAGCGGCGGCGGTCGCGGAAGTCGGCCGATGCCGTCGTCGGCGGCGGCGCCGGCCCAGGCTGAGTAGACTGCTTGAGCGATGCCTCGACAGGTTCACCTCTTCGACCGCCCCGCCCGCTTCATTGCCGGGACCGTGGGGCAGCCCGGCGACCGCACGTTCTTCCTGCAGGCCACCGGGTCGGGCCGGACCGTGAGCGTCTCGCTGGAGAAGGTGCAGGTCTCGCTGCTGGCCGACCGGCTGGAGGAGCTGCTCGGCGAGGTGCAGCGGCGGCTCGGGGTGGACGTCGCCGAGACCGCGCCGCCCGGCGACGACAACGAGCCGCTCGACACCCCGGTGGACGAGGAGTTCCGGGTCGGCGCGATGGGGCTGGCCTGGGACGGCGACGCCGAGCTGGTCGTGGTCGAGGCCCAGGCCGCGGGCGAGGAGCCGGCCGACGAGTCGACGATCCTGGAGGACGTCGAGGAGGGCCCGGACGTGCTGCGGGTCCGGATCACCTCGGCCGAGGCCCGGGCGTTCGTGGAGCGGGCCCGCCGGGTCGTGTCGGCCGGGCGGCCGCCGTGCCCGCTGTGCGGGCTGCCGCTGGACGCCAACGGGCACATCTGCCCCCGGCAGAACGGTTACCGCCGGGCGACCGCCGCCTGAGCGGCGCGGACCCGATCCACCCGGCAGACTGGACCCCGTGGCCGACGAGCAACCCGCGACGCTCGACGTCGCCGAGGCGCTTTCGCTCCTGCGCACCGGCTCGATCTCCATCGAGGGCCGGCTCGTCGACGCCAGCAACACCACCCTCTACTGCGCGCTGACCGGCGACGGCGTCACCACCGCCTGCGTCTACAAGCCGGTGCGGGGCGAGCGGCCGCTGTGGGACTTCCCGGACGGCACGCTGGCCCAGCGCGAGGTCGCCGCGTACGTCGTCTCCACCGCGCTGGGCTGGAACGTGGTGCCGCCCACGGTGCTGCGCGACGGCCCGTACGGGGAGGGCATGGTGCAGCTGTGGATGGACGGCGACGAGACCGTCGACCTGACCCGGCTGGTGCGCGACGACCTGCCGCCGCTGCGGCGGATGGTGCTGTTCGACGCGATCGTCAACAACGCCGACCGCAAGGGCGGGCACCTCATCCCGATGCCGGGCGGCCACGTGTACGGCGTGGACCACGGGGTGTCCTTCCACCAGCAGGACAAGCTGCGCACGGTGTTGTGGTCGTGGGCCGGGGACCCGCTGCCGGACGAGGCGATCGACACGCTGTCGGAGTTCCGGGCGCTGCTGGAGGGGGCGCTGGACGACGCGCTGTCCGCGCTGCTCACCCGGCGCGAGGTCGTCGCGGTGCGGCGGCGGGTGGACCGGCTGCTGCGGGAGCGCCGCTACCCGCAGCCGTCGGGGGACTGGCCCGCGATCCCCTGGCCGCCGTTCTAGATCCAGACGCTGGCCGTCCCAGTTGCTGAGCGGTCCTGCCTCAGGCGAGCGCGCGGAGTGCGCGGCGGGCCATCTCCTGCAGGCCTTCCTTCTCGGTCTACCTGCAAGTCGACATGGTTACCAGGCTCCGGCGGATGGTCGTCCGGGACGGAGCACCGGCCGACCCGGACGACCCGCGCAACCGCCGCTACGAGGGAGCGTGGAGATCTACACGGCCGCCTGTGACCCGGTCGGGCGGGCCGGGATGGTGGTGGACAACACCGACCTCGCCGCCCCGCGGGTGCTCACCGCCCGTGGGTAGGGTGGCGGGCATGGAGTCGTGGGCCGGTGTGGACGTTCCCCGGCTGCCGGGACGGGGCCGCCCACTGCGGCTGTGGGACACCGCCACCGGCGAGCTCCGCCCGACCGCGCCCGGCGCCACCGCCCGGATGTACGTCTGCGGCATCACGCCGTACGACGCGACCCACCTCGGCCACGCCGCGACGTACCTGACCTTCGACCTGGTGCAGCGGGCCTGGCGGGACGCCGGCCACGACGTGGTCTACGTGCAGAACGTCACCGACGTCGACGACCCGCTGCTGGAGCGGGCGCAGCGGGACGGGGTCGACTGGACGTCGCTGGCGGAGCAGGAGACGGAGCTGTTCCGGACCGACATGAGCGCGCTGCGGGTGCTGCCGCCGGACGCGTACATCGGCGCGGTCGAGGCCATCCCGGAGATCGTGCCGATGGTGCAGCGGCTGCTCGACGTCGGCGCGGCGTACCAGGTCGAGGACGACGTGTACTTCTCGGTCGGGTCGGCGCCGCGGTTCGGGTACGAGTCGCGGCTGGACGTGGCGACCATGCGGGCGCTGTCGGCCGAGCGCGGCGGCGACCCCGACCGGCCGGGCAAGAAGGACCCGCTGGACCCGGTGCTGTGGCGGGCCCGGCGGGAGGGCGAGCCGTCCTGGGAGTCGCCGCTGGGGCCGGGCCGGCCCGGCTGGCACGTCGAGTGCGCGGCCATCGCGCTCGGCCGGCTCGGGATGACCTTCGACGTGCAGGGCGGCGGGAGCGACCTGATCTTCCCGCACCACGAGATGTCGGCCGCGCACGCGGAGGTGGCGACGGGGGAGTGGCCGTTCGCGCGGGCGTACGTGCACGCGGGGATGGTCGGGCTCGACGGCGAGAAGATGTCGAAGTCGCGCGGCAACCTGGTGCTGGTGTCGCGGTTGCGGGCCGACGGGGTCGACCCGATGGCGATCCGGCTGGCGCTGCTGGGGCAGCACTACCGGGCCGACCGGGAGTGGTTCCCGTCCACGCTGACCGCGGCGGAGGATCGGCTGGCGCGCTGGCGGGCGGCGGTCTCGCTGGCCTCCGGACCCCCGGCCGAGCCGGTGCTTGAGCGGGTCCGCGACCGGTTCGCCGACGACCTCGACACGCCGGCCTGCCTGGTCGCGATCGACCGCTGGGCCGACGAGGCGCTGACCCGGGGCGGTTCCTCGGCCGGCGCGCCGGGCCTGATCCGCGCCACCGCCGACGCCCTCCTCGGCATCGCCCTCTAGCCCGACCCGGCGCCCGTCCCGCGGGCTCCCTCAACCGCGGTCGCCCCCGAGCCGCCGATCCGCGGATGATCGCCGCCCGGCCGTACGGGTGTCGCCCCCTGTACCGCGCTCTGGCCTGCTGTCGGGGCGCGCTGATCGCGTGGGCTTCGTGCCGGCTCGGTGTCGGGTGCCCGCGTGGAGATCCCTCGGCCGGGTGGTCGGGTGGTGTGTCCTCCGTCCGCGTACTACTCCCAGTGGTATTTACCACTCGGAGTAGTACGAGTGGAGAGGTGAGTGGTCAGGTGGACCGCGCGGAGTCGGTGTCGTACGACCGGATCGCGGGCTCGTACGACGCGACCCGCGGCGGGATGGAGCGCGGGCGGCGGATCGCGGGCGTCGTGGCCGGGATGCTGCCGACCGACCCGGTGCTGGAGGTCGGCGTCGGCACCGGCCTGGTAGCGGCCGGGCTGGCCGAGCTCGGACGACCACCGGTCGGCGTCGATCTGTCGCTGCCGATGCTGGCCGGCGCGCGGGAGCGGATCCCCGGCCGGCTCGCGGTCGGCGACGCGCTGCGGCTGCCCGTCGGCACCGGGACCGTCGCCGGCGTCTGCCTGATCCACGTGCTGCACCTGGTCGGCGACATCCCGGCCGCGCTGGCCGAGGTCGCCCGGGTGCTCCGGCCTGGCGGCGGCATGGTCGCGACGGCGTTCCCGGGCGAGGCCCCGCCGGGGGACGTGCACGAGGAGATGGTGCGCTTCCAGGACCGGACCGGCGGGCGGCCCCCGGTGGTCGACGTCGCCGTGGTCACCCGGCTCGCGGCCGAGGCGGGCTTCGTGCCCGCCGGCCGGCACGACGAGCCCGGCCACGAGGTCACCCCGCGCTACGCCGCCGACCTGGTCGAGGCCCGCTCCAACTCGTGGATGTGGACGGTCGACGACGCGACCTGGGCCCGCGAGATGCCGCCGGCGCTGGCCCGCCTCCGCGCCCTGCCCGACCAGGACCGCGTACGCCCCGGTCCCGGCCCCGCCGTCCTGGCCTTCCGCCACCCCTGACCCGCACCCGTCGGGCCCGGCGCCTGAATGGCCGACTGCACAGCGAATCGGCGCCCGCAGCGGGTCCGCCTGGGCCGGGTTCTACCTGCGGCGGGTTTCGCCGAAGGCCTGACCCGGGGGTGGGGCGGCGGCGCGGCGGAAGCGGCCGCGACCTCCGCAGGCGGCGCAGTTGCGTACGGAGGTGCGGTAGATGGAGCCGCGGTGCACGCCGGTCCCCTTGCAGCTGCGGCAGGGCCGGAACGGGTGCAGGAACCCCGAGACCAGATACCCGCCGCCGATCACCACGATGATCGTCACCAACACCCAATTGATCACTGTGATCACGTCCTCCCCGTTGCCGCCAGTTCGTGGCGACGACGGAGTTTCACAGCTCACCCACCCGCCGGTGCTAATAAAGCCCCAACTCCGAACGGCCCGGATTCAACCCCACCGCCGGCACCACCCGCCGCAGCCGTCGCGCGCAGCCGTCTCTCGCAGCCCGGGCCGCAGCTCCACCCGGCCGGACACCCAGCTCGGCCCTACCCGACCGCGCCGGCACAGATAGCGGCCGGAACTCGCAAGCTCGGACGGCGTGGCTCGACGCGCCCGCCGCGCCGACCCCGAGCTCCGATCGCGGAGCGGACGACGTGCTCAGCCGGCTCCGCCGGAGCGTCCCGGCGGTTGCCGGCGGCGCAGGTAGCGCTCGAAGTCCTTCGCGATCGCGTCGCCGCTCGCCTGCGGCATCTCGCTGTCGCTGTCGCGCTCCTCGAGGGTGCGCACGTATTCGGTGACGTCGTCGTCCTCGTTGGCCATCTCGTCGACGAGCTTCTGCCACTCGTCGGCCTGCTCGGGCAGGTTGGCCAGCGGCACCTCGACGTCGAGGACCTCCTCGACCCGGTGCAGCAGGGCGAGCGTCGCTTTCGGGTTGGGCGGCTGGGACACGTAGTGCGGGATCGCGGCCCAGAACGAGATCGCCGGGATGCCGGCCCGCACGCACGCGTCCTGCAGGATGCCCAGTATCCCCGTCGGCCCCTCGTAGCGGCTGTGCTCCAGGCCCCAGCGCTCGGCCGACGCCAGGTCATAGGACGTGCCCGTCACCGGGGTCGGGCGGGTGTGCGGCGTGTCGGACAGCAGCGCGCCCAGCAGCACGACGGTGTGCACGCCGAGCTCGCGGATCACGTCGAGGATCTCCTCGGTGAACCCTCGCCAGCGCATGTTGGGCTCGACCCCGCGCATGAGCACCACGTCGTTGTCGGAGCCGGGCGGCCGGCACACGGAGAACCGCGTCGTCGGCCACTCCACCCGCCGGGACACGCCGTCGACCAGGGACACCGTCGGCCGGTTGACCTGGAAGTCGTAGTAGTCGTCGGGGTCGATCGCGGCCAGCGGCTTCGCGTCCCAGATCAGCTCGAGGTGCTCGACCCCGGAGGTGGCGCCGTCGCCGGCATCGTTCCACCCCTCGAAGGCGCCGACCAGCACAGGGGCCGTCAGCTCCGGGAAATCCTCGAACTCGGTCACCGGCCCAGCCTACGACCGCGCGCGCTCCGGGTGCGGACCCCCGCCCGATCTGTGGACGAAGGCGTGGCCTGTGGACGACTTCTGCGACGTACCGGGACGCCCCGGTACGCTCGGGGCATGCCGTCGAGCCGTCCGTCCTCTGACCGTCCGTGACCGGAAGTCTGGCCGCGGTCCTCTTCGACATGGACGGCACGCTCGTCGACTCCGAGCCCGTGTGGGACGACGCGCTGCGGGAGCTGGCCCGCTGGCTGGGCGGCGAGCTGTCCGCGGACGCCCGCCGGGCCACGCTCGGCACCAACGTCGAGGTGTCGGTCCGGATCGTGCACGAGGACGTCGGCCGGCCGGACGCGGACCGGGCGCTGAGCGGGAAGAAGCTGCTGGAAGAGGCGGCGCAGCGGTTCGCGCGCGGGCTGGTGTGGCGGCCGGGCGCGCGGGAGCTCATCGACGCCGTGCGGGCCGCCAGGATCCCGACCGCGCTGGTGACGAACACGGAGCGGTCGCTGGTCGAGGTCGCGCTGGGTGATCTGGTCGGCCGGCTCTTCGACGTGTCGGTGGCCGGCGACGAAGTCCCGCACGCCAAGCCCGCCCCGGATCCCTACCTGGCCGCCGCCCGCCTCCTCGGCGTCGATCCGGCGGCCACGGTCGCGATCGAGGACTCGCCGACCGGCACGGCGTCGGCCGTCGCCGCCGGCTG
>DATINN010000111.1:0-3037 GCA_035474175.1 Mycobacteriales bacterium
GGCAGCGCCGCGCCCGCGGCCCCCTCGACTTCCGCACCTGCGTGCTGCCGTTCCTGCTGGCCGAGATCGACCTCGTGTACTGCGAGACCGTGGCGCGGATGCGCGGCCTCCCCCACGCCGTCGACCTGCCCGAGCTGCTGAGCGACATCGACCGGCTCGGCCCGCCCCGGGCGCTCGCCCGACTGCGCGAGCGGCTCGGCCTGACCGACCTGCCCGCCCTCGACCTGGAAGCGCTGGCCCGTCCCTTCGTGGACCGGGAGTTCGCGTCGCCGCAGGAGTACCAGGCCGCCGTCCGGACCTGGATCGACGACGACCTGGCAGCCGCAGCGCAGGGCAACGCCGACGGGCCGCTCAAGGCCGCGCTCGACGTGATCAGGGACGTCCGCGGGGTGCTGCGGGAGGCGGTCGACTTCGGTGGGCTGTCGGCCGAGTCGCACGAGGACTTCCTGGGCTGGTTCGGGCCGCTCGCCTCGTTCCTGTCCGCGGGGCCGCCGATGATCCGCCTGGCCCAGACCCGCGCCCTGCTGGACGCGGGCGTCCTGGTGCTGGCGGGCCCCGACGCCCGGTTCGAGACGGGTCCGGACGGCTTCGTCGTCCGATCCCCGCAGGTGGCGGGCTCGGCCCGCATTGTGCAGGTGCTGCTGGACGCGCGCATGCCGGTCCCGCACCTGGATCGGGACACCTCCGAGCTCAGCAGGCAACTGCGCGCCCGCGGCGTTCTGACCACCTGGACCAACGAGTCCGGCCCGCGGCCCACCCGGACGGGCGGCGTCGCGGTGACGCGGGCCCCGTTCCACCCCGTCGGCGAGAACGGGATCGACACGGCGCTGCACGTGCTCGGGATCCCCACCGAACACGTCCGGTGGTTCACCCAGGTCGGCAGCGGCAGGCCCCGGGTCTGGACCGGCTTCGCGGCGGACGCCGACGCGGTCGCCGCCGACCTGCTGACCCGACGGACGGCACAGCACGTAGACCTGCAAATGGAGGAGTCGGCATGAACGGCGAGACGTACTGGCGGTACCGCAGGACCGCGGCGCACCAGCGGTTCCGGGAAGCCCGGGACCTCCTGCTCGAGCTGCGCACCGATCCCGACCGGGCGGCGGCCGAGTTCCGCTGGCCGCGGGCCGAGTCGTTCAACTGGGCACTGGAGTGGTTCGACGTCATCGCGGCCGACAACACCGCGACGGCGCTGGAGTTGTTGCCGGGCAACGGCGACTCGCCGGTGCGGATGACCTTCCAGCAGCTGTCTACCCGGTCCGACACCGTGGCTTGCCAGCTGCGCGACCACGGCGTCCGGCCCGGGGACCGCGTCCTGATCGTGTTGGACGCGCGACCGGAGCTGTGGGAGACCTTCCTGGCCTGCCTCAAGCTCGGCGCCGCCGTCATCCCCTGCCACGTCGGCCTCACCCCGCGCGAGCTCTCCGACCGGGTGCGCCGCAGCGGGGCCCGGCACGTCGTGTGCCTGGACGAGCTGGCCGAGGCGGCGGACGCCAACGGCGCCCGGGATATCCCCGGCCTGCGCATCGCGGTGGGTGGCGCACGGCCGGGTTGGCACTCCTTCCCCGGCCCCGAGTGCGCGGACCGGCCGTTCGTGCCCGCGGGACCGACGCCGTCCGATGCGGTGGCATTCTGCTACTTCACCTCCGGCACCACGTCGGCGCCGAAGCTGGTAGCGCACTCCCACCAGAGCTACCCGGTCGGCCACCTGTCGAGCATGTATTGGAACGGGCTGCTGCCCGGCGACCGGCACCTCAACGTTTCGTCGCCCGGCTGGGCCAAGCACTCGTGGAGCAGCCTGTTCGTGCCGTGGAACGCCGAAGCGACCATCGTGGCGCCCGCGAAGGGCCCGGCGTCGCCCGAGGAGCTGCCCACGTTGCTGGAACGGCACGGGGTCACCAGCTTCTGCGCCCCGGCCAGCGCCTGGAAGGCGGTGCTGCCGTTCCTGCACACCGCACGTCCACCGCTCCGCGAGGCGACCAGCGCCGGGGAGATCCTCGACCCGGCGGTCGCCGACCGGGTCGAGCAGGAGTGGGGGGTGCGGCCGCGAGACGGCTACGGGCAGACCGAGACGACCGCCATGATCGGGACCACACCCGGGCAACGGCCGCCGCGAGGCCGGCTGGGCCGAGTGCTGCCGGGATACCGGTTGGTGCTGCGCGAGCCCGGCGAGGCCGGGGACCCGGTCGAGCACGAGTTCGGGCCGGGCCCCGGCGTCCGGGCCGGGGAGATCTGCATCGACCTGACCCCGCGACCGGTCGGCGCGATGCTCGGCTACCTCGGGGCCGCGGCGGAGCAGCCGTCGCACCCCGGGTACCAGACCGCGCGGGACCCCCGCCAAGCGACCGGCGACCTGGCCGAGTGCGACCCGAACGGCTGGGTGCGGCTGCTCGGTCGCCGCGACGACATGTTCAAGTCCTTCGACCAGCGGATCTCGCCGCTGGAGCTGGAGGCGGCCATCGCCACCCACGGCCTGGTGCTGGAGACCGCCGTGATCCCGCTGCCGGATCCGGTCGGCGGGCACGTCCCGCACGCCGTCGTCGTCCCCCGTCCCGGGACGACGCCCGGTCCGGCGCTCGAGCGGGAGCTGCTCGACCACGCCGCCTGCCTGCTCGCCGAGCCGCTTCGGCCGCGTTCGCTCACCTTCGCCGAAAGCCTTCCGCGCACCCTCACCGGCAAGATCAACCGAGCCGCGCTCCGCGCTTCGGTGGGTGTCGGGCGGATCGCGCCACACACCACCGGAGAACTCCGATGACCACGCACGCCGATCGCGCTGTGCCCGCCGGGTCGGGCCCAGCCCCTCGCCCGCTGCCCGCCGGAACCCTGCACGTGCTGGGCGGACCGGCTCGGGGGCAGGTGTGGCACCTGTCCCCCGGCGTGTACGTCCTCGGCCGGGCCGGCGAGTCCGACCTGCCGATGCGCGACCCCGGGGTGTCCCGCAGGCACTGCCGGGTGGCCGTGGGGGGCGCTGCGCAGGGCCGGCCCGGCGTCGTCACCGTCGAGGACCTCGGCTCCGGCAACGGCACCCTCGTCGACGGCG
>DATINN010000112.1:0-6365 GCA_035474175.1 Mycobacteriales bacterium
GACCGACGAGGAGCACGAGGTGCTCACGGAGCCACCTCATACGAGCTCCTCGGTCCCCGCGCGTCTGATGTAGACACTCACCAGCACGAGGATCGCCGCCATCAGCACGAACGACAGCGACGCCGCCGTCGGGTAGTCCACGACCCGGAAGAACCGGCTGTCCACCACGTTGCCGATCATCGACGTCGACGGGTTGCCCAGCAGCGCCGCGTTCACGTAGTCGCCGGCCGCCGGGATGAACGTCAGCAGCGTCCCGGCCACCACCCCGGGCATCGACAGCGGCAGCGTCACCCGCCGGAACGCGACCGGGGCGCTGGCGTAGAGGTCGCCGGCCGCCTCGACCAGCCGCGGGTCGAGCCGCTCCAGCGACGCGTAGAGCGGCAGCACCATGAACGGCAGGAAGTTGTACGTCAGCCCGGCCACCACCGCCGTCGGCGACGCGGTCAGCGACTGGGTCGCCGGCAGCAGGTGCAGCCCGTGCAGCGCGCTGGTGACCGGTCCGTTGTCGGCCAGCACCTGCCGCCAGGCGATCGTGCGCAGGATGAACGAGGTGAAGAACGGCGCCACCACCGCGACCAGCATCAGGTTGCGCCACCGCCCGGCCCGCAGCGCGATCGCGTACGCCAGGGGGTAGCCGATGACCAGGCACAGCACGGTGGCCAGCCCGGCGTAGAGGAAGGAGCGGCCGAACTGCGGCGCGTACTCCCGCAGGGCGTCGGTGTAGTTGGCCCAGCGGAACGTCTGCGTGTAGACGCCGACCTCGGCCCCCGGCACCCGGGTCTGCAGCGAGGTCGAGCCGAGCGCGACCACCGGGATCGCGAAGAACAGCACCAGCCAGGCCAGGCCCGGCAGCAGGAGCAGGTACGGCGTGGAGCGCCGGCCGCGCCGGACCTCCTCCGGCCCGCCCTCGGGCGCGCCCGCGACCCGGGTGCCGGCGGCGACGGCGGTGAGGCTCATCCGGGCCGCCCGTCGATCGCCGCGGGGGCGGCATGCCGGCCGGTCGGCGCGGGCGGGTCGACCGTGACCCGCGGCGCCGGGACCCCGTCCTCGGCCTCGATCCCGGCCGCCGCGTCCTCGGCGCCGTCCAGGCCGAAGGTGTGGTCCGGCTCCCAGCAGACCGTGACCCGGCTGCCGACCGGCACCACCGCGGTCCGCCCGGTGTTCTGCGCGAACGCGGTCAGCTGCTGCCCGGACGGCAACCGGACCAGGTATTGGGTGCTGGTCCCGGTGAAGCTGGCGTCGGTGACGATGCCACCGGGCAGCTGGTTGGCCCCGGCCGGTCCCGGCTCGGCCGGGGCCAGGTGCACCTTCTCCGGGCGGACGCCGAGCAGCACGTCCCGGCCGGTGCCGCGGCAGCGCTCGGCCGGCACGGTCAGCCGGGCGCCGTCCACCTCGACCACGACGGTGCCGGCGCCCCGCTCGGCCACCGACGCGCGCAGCAGGTTGGACTGGCCCAGGAAGTTGGCCACGTAGGCGGTCGTGGGCGACTCGTACAGGTCGATCGGGGAGCCGAGCTGCTCGATCCGGCCGGCGTTCATCACCGCGATGGTGTCGGCCATGGTCATGGCCTCCTCCTGGTCGTGGGTGACGTGCACGAACGTGATGCCGACCTCGGTCTGGATCCGCTTGAGCTCCAGCTGCATCTGCCGCCGCAGCTTCAGGTCCAGCGCGCCCAGCGGCTCGTCCAGCAGCAGCACGTCGGGCCGGTTGACCACGGCCCGGGCCAGCGCCACCCGCTGCTGCTGGCCGCCGGAGAGCTGGGCCGGCTTGCGCCGGGCCAGGTGCCCCAGCTCCACCAGCTCCAGGGCCTCGCCGACGCGCGCCTTCACCTCGGCCGCCCGGCGCCGGCGCAGCCCGAACGCGACGTTCTCGAACACGTCCAGGTGCGGGAAGAGCGCGTAGCTCTGGAAGACGGTGTTGACCGGCCGCCGGTACGGCCGGGCGTCGGTGACGTCCTCCTCGCCGAGCAGGATGCGGCCGCCGGACGGCCGCTCCAGCCCGGCCACCATCCGCAGCGTGGTCGTCTTGCCGCACCCGGACGGGCCCAGCAGCGCGAAGAACGAGCCGCTGGGCACGCCGAGGCTGACGCCGTCGACGGCGGTGAAGGATCCGAAGGTCTTGGTGACCGTGTCCAGCCGGAGGTCGCGCCCGGCCATCAGTTGCCGATCACCTTCTGGAAGGCCTGCGAGAACGCGGTGTCCTCGTCCGGCGTGAGGGTGCGGAAGCTCTTCGACTTCGCCTGGTCGGCCGCGGTCGGGAAGATCCACGGGCTGGTGGCCAGGTCCGGGTCGATCTTCTCCATCGCCGCCTGCGCCCCCTCGACCGGGCAGACGTAGTTGACGTACGCCGCGACGGTGGCCGCGACCTGCGGGTCGTAGTAGTAGTCGAACAGCTTCTCGGCGTTGCCGCGGTGCGGCGAGCCGACCGGCACCAGCATGTTGTCGAAGGCGATCGTGCCGCCGGCCTCGGGCAGGGCGAAGCCCCACTTGTCCCCGTTCTCGGCGTTGAGCTGGAAGATGTCGCCGGACCAGCCGATGACCGCGAGCGCGTCCCCGCTGATCAGGTCCTCCTTGTACGAGTTGCCCTTGACCTGGCGGATCTGCCCGTCCTTGATGTGCTTCTCCAGCTCGCCGACGGCGGTGTTGAACTGGTCGGCGGTGAAGTCCTGGGTGATGTCCACGCCCTGCTCGAGCATGATCAGCCCGACCGTGTCGCGCATCTCCGAGAGCACCTCGACCCGGCCCTTGAGGGCCGGCTGCCAGAGGTCGGAGACGCTCTTGAGCCCGTTGGGGACCTTCTCCTTGTTCCAGGCCAGCACGCCGTACACGCCCTGCCAGGGCAGGCTGAACTTGCGGCCGGGGTCGTAGTCGACGTCCCGCTGGGAGGGCAGCAGGTTCTTCGCGTTGGGCATCGCGGCCGGGTCGAGCTGCTGCGCGTAACCGGCGCGGATGCAGCGCGCGGCCATCCAGTCGGTGAAGACGATGACGTCCTTGCCGATGTCCTTGCCGGCCCGCAGCTGGCTCTGGATCTTGCCGTAGTAGGTGTCGTTGTCGTCGATGTCCTCGGCGTACGTCGCCTTGATGCCGGTCTTCTTCTGGAACGCCTCCAGCGTCGGGTATTTCTTGCTGTCCTCGTCGTAGTCGAGGTAGAGGGTCCAGTTGGCCCAGTTGACGACCTTGTCGGTGGCCGAGCGGTCGGCGGCCGGGCTGGGCTTGGCCGGGCCGGTCGCGGTGCCGGAGCCGCCCCCACCGGAGGGGGTGACGGAGCCGGTGCCGCAGGCGGCGAGGCCGGCCAGGCCGGCGGCGCCGAGCAGCACCGAGCGCCGGGACAGGGTGGCCCGCACCAGGTCCTGCACGCGGGGGTCGAGCGGTCGTGGTGCGGGGGTCACCAAAGCCTCCTCGGGGTGGAGGAACGGGTCGGTCAGCGGCCGATGTAGCTCATCACATGCTTCACGCGGGTGTAGTCCTCCAGGCCGTACACGGAGAGGTCCTTGCCGTGCCCGGAGCTCTTGAAGCCGCCGTGCGGCATCTCGGCCACCAGCGGGATGTGAGTGTTGATCCAGACGCAGCCGAAGTCCAGCCGCTTGGCCATCCGCATGGCCCGGCCGTGGTCGCGGGTCCACACGCTGGAGGCCAGGCCGTATTCGACCGAGTTGGCCCAGCGGACGGCCTCGTCCTCGTCGTCGAAGCGCTGCACCGAGATGACCGGGCCGAAGACCTCGGTCCGGCTCATCTCGTCGTCGGGCTCCAGCCCGGCGACCACGGTCGGCTCGTAGAAGAAGCCGCGGGTGCCGACCCGGGCGCCGCCGGTGACCACGCGGGCGTGGTCGGGGAGCCGGTCGACGAACCCGCCGACCCGCTCCAGCTGGGCGGCGTTGTTGAGCGGGCCGAAGTCGGGGTCGTCCGACGGCGGGCCGGTGCTGGTGCCGCGGGCCTGCTCGGCCAGCGCGTCGACCAGCTCGTCGTGGATGCGGGGCGAGGCCAGCACCCGGGTCGCGGCCGTGCAGTCCTGGCCGGCGTTGAAGTAGCCGGCGCCGGCGATGCCCTCGGCCGCCAGCTCCAGGTCGGCGTCGTCGAAGACGATCACCGGGGCCTTGCCGCCGAGCTCCAGGTGGGTGCGCTTGAGGTGCTCCCCCGCGGCGACCGCGACCTCCCGGCCGGCCCGGACCGAGCCGGTGATCGACACCATCGCCGGGGTCGGGTGCGCAACCAGCGCCCGGCCGGTGTCCCGGTCGCCGGTGACCACGTTGAACACCCCCGGCGGCAGGAACTCCTGCATGATCCGGGCCATCAGCACCGTGCTCACCGGCGTCGTGTCGGACGGCTTGAGCACGACCGTGTTGCCCGCGGCCAGGGCCGGTGCGAACTTCCAGACCGCCATCATCAGCGGGTAGTTCCACGGGGTCACCTGGGCGCAGACGCCGACCGGCTCGCGCCGCACGTACGACGTGTGGTCGGCCATGTATTCGCCCGCGGAGCGGCCCTCCAGCAGCCGGGCGGCGCCGGCGAAGAACCGGATCTGGTCGACCGCGGGCGGGATCTCCTCGTCCAGGGTCAGCTGCACCGGCTTGCCGGTGTTGCGGGACTCGGCCGCGACCAGCTCCTCGGCCCGCTCCTCGAACGCGTCCGCGATCCGCAGCAGCGCCCGCTGCCGCTCGCTGGGCGTGGTCTCCCGCCACGACTCGAACGCGGTCGCGGCCGCCGCCATCGCCCGGTCCACGTCCTGCGGGCCCGACAGCGGCGCCGTCCCGAAGACCTCACCGGTGGAGGGGTCCAGCAGGTCCATCGAGCGACCGTCGGCCGCGGCCGACTCGGTCCCGCCGACGACGTTGCCGATCTCGACCTTCGGTTCACTCATGGACGGATCCTCTCCCACCGGGCAAGGGTCGTGCCGTCGTCGGCCGCGACGAAAGCTTACGCATGATTCCGTTGTACCGGACCAGCTCACGCGACGGAAACACTTGCATACTGCCGGTCGGGCTGCGATAACCGAGACGTGCGCGGACAACCGACCCTGACCGGGGGCTCCGTCGACGACGTCGGCAAGCGGCTGATCGAGGAGCTGCAGCAGGACGGCCGCCGGTCGTACGCGGCCCTGGCGAAGACCGTCGGCCTGTCCGAGGCCGCGGTCCGGCAGCGGGTGCAGCGGATGGTCGACAGCGGCCTCATGCAGGTCGTCGCCGTCACCGATCCGCTGCAGGTCGGCTTCCACCGGCAGGCGATGATCGGCCTGCGGGTCGAGGGCGACCTGGTCAAGGTGGCCGACGAGCTCGCCAAGTTCGACGAGGTCGACTACGTCGTCGTCACCGCCGGCTCCTTCGACATCCTGCTGGAGCTGGTCTGCGAGGACGACGACCACCTGCTGCGGGTGCTCTCCGAGCGGATCCGGGCCCTGCCCGGCGTCCGGGACACCGAGACCTTCGTCTACCTGAAGCTGGCCAAGCAGACCTACTCCTGGGGAACCCGATGACCACGACGCCCGAGACCCCGACCGGCTCCGACTCCGGCGAGCTGTCCGCCGCCGCCCGCGACCACCTCTGGATGCACTTCACCCGGCTCTCCGCGTACGAGAAGGCGCCGGTGCCGGTGATCGTGCGGGGCGAGGGGCCGTACGTGTGGGACTCGGCCGGCAAGCGCTACCTGGACGGGCTGTCGGGGCTGTTCACCGTGCAGGTCGGGCACGGGCGCTCGGAGCTGGCCGAGGCCGCGGCCAAGCAGGCGGGCGAGCTGGCCTACTTCCCGCTCTGGTCGTACGCGCACCCGAAGGCGATCGAGCTGTCCGAGCGGCTGGCGGCGCTGGCCCCGGGCGACCTCAACCGGGTCTTCTTCACCACCACCGGCGGCGAGGCCGTGGAGACGGCCTGGAAGCTGGCCCGGCAGTATTTCAAGCTCGTCGGCGAGCCGATGCGGCACAAGGTGATCAGCCGCTCGATCGCCTACCACGGCACCACCATGGGGGCGCTGTCGATCACCGGCATCCCGGAGGTCCGGGCCCCGTTCGAGCCGCTGGTGCCGGGCGCGATCAAGGTCGCCAACACCAACTTCTACCGGGCGCCGGAGCACGGCGACTCCCGGGAGGACTTCGGGCGCTGGGCCGCGGACGAGATCGAGCGGGCCATCGAGTACGAGGGGGCCGACACGGTCGCCGCCGTGTTCCTGGAGCCGGTGCAGAACGCGGGCGGCTGCTTCCCGCCGCCGCCCGGCTACTTCCAGCGGGTCCGGGACATCTGCGACCGGCACGGCGTGCTGCTCGTCTCCGACGAGGTGATCTGCGCCTTCGGCCGGCTCGGGCACATCTTCGGCGCCGACCGGTACGGCTACCAGCCCGACATGATCACCTGCGCCAAGGGCATGACCTCGGGCTAC
>DATINN010000113.1:0-5506 GCA_035474175.1 Mycobacteriales bacterium
CCTGGTCGGCGCCGCTCTGCCGGACCAGCGAGATGTTCTCGATCTCGCGCACGGCGGCGACGATCCAGGCCCGCGGGTTGAGGTCGCGGGCGGTGAGCACGGTGAGCACGGCGGCGTCGTCGGCGTTGGTGGCGACGACGACCGCCTTGGCGTCCTGCACCCGGGCCTCCCGCAACACCGCCGTACGGGAGCTGGAGCCGGGCACGACGGCGAGGCCGCGGGCGGCCGCCTCCTTCGCGCCGGCGGCGTCGCGCTCGACGATCACGATCTGGCTCAGCGGCGTGCCGTCCTCCAGCAGGGCGTCGACGGCGCTGCGGCCCTTGGTGCCGTACCCGCACACCACCACGTGCTCGTGCACCTGCGACCTCCAGCGGCGGATCCGGAACTGCTCGCGGGACCGTTCGGTCAGCACCTCGAGCGTGGTGCCGACCAGGATGATGAGGAACAGCACCCGGGCCGGCGCCACGAACAGCACGTTGACCAGGCGGGCGGCGGCGCTGGCGGGGGCGACGTCGCCGTAGCCGGTGGTGGAGAGGGTGACGGTGGCGTAGTAGAAGGCGTCGAGGACGCCGACGCCGTCACCGTTGACGTCCCGGTAGCCGTCCCGGTCGAGCAGCACGGCGCCGACGACGGCGAGCAGGATCGCGCCCGCGAGCAGCAGCCGGCGGGTGATCGCGAAGACCGGGCCGACGTGGCGGGCGGGCAGCCGGATCGAGATCCCCTCCGAGCCGGCCACGGCGCCCATTATGCGGATGCGTGCCGGCGGTGGTGCGTCCTAGCCTCCGCGGCGTGCTGGTGTTTCTGCTGGCCTCGGTCGCGCTGGTCGCGATCCCGGGGCCGAACGTGCTGTTCGTGCTGGCCCGCGGGCTGTCCGGGGGGCGGCGGGCCGCCGTCGTCTCGGTGCTCGGGGTGGAGACGGCGACGGCGTGCTTCGTGGTCGCGGCCGCGTTCGGGCTGACGGCGGTGCTGGTGTCCTCGCCCGCGGCGTTCGCGGTGGTGCGGTATCTCGGCGTCCTCTACCTCGTCGTGCTGGCGGTCCGGGCGCTGCGGTCGCACGCGTCGGCGCCGGTCGCCGCGGGCCGGTCGTACCGGCAGGGGTTCCTGGTCGGCATCGCCAACCCGAAGGTGGCGCTGTTCTTCCTCGCCTTCCTGCCGCAGTTCGGCTCGTCGCCGGGGCGGTTGCTGGCGCTCGGCGCGGTCTTCCTCGCGGTCGCGTCCACAATGGACCTCGGCTGGGCCCTGTTCGCCGGGACCCTGGGCCGCTGGCTGCACCGGCACCCGGCCTTCCTGCGCCGCCAGCGCTTCGTCGTCGCCCCGCTCTACCTCGCCCTGGCCGGCTACGCCGGCACCACCGGCTGACGCGGCGCCCGCGCTGCCGTGGCACCCGCCTAGTGGGTCAGGGCGGTGGCGGCGCCGGCGCCGATGAGGGCGACGGCCCAGATGCGGTCGACGTTGATCCAGGCCCGGCGCAGCACGCCCAGGCCGAGCACGCGCAGGACCAGGACGGCGATCCCGCCCGCGGTCAGCAGCATGGTGGCGGTGTGCACGAGGGTCGTCGCCACCGCGGACCAGCCCAGGGAGGCCGGTACGGCGGCGTGGTGGTGGGTGGCCAGCACCGGCACGAGCATCAGGCCGGCGCCGTGCACCGAGGACATCAGGAAGCTCCAGGTGCCCAGCTCCCACGGCGTCAGCTTCATGCCGACCCAGCGGAAGTGCCGCTGGGACAGCAGCCGCCACAGGCCCATGCCGACCAGCACCGCGCCGGCGCCGATCGTGACCGCGCGGGAGGTGACCGCCGAGGCGGTGACGGCGAAGACCGCCGCCACCGCCCCGACCGAGACCAGGTGCCCGGCCGCGATCGGCGGCAGCGCCCGCAGCGCCGCCGCCCGGCGCGGGCCGGGATCAGACGACGCCTGCAGACCGAGCGCGACCGCGAAGAGCCATCCCATCGCAGGGTTGAGGCCGTGGAAGACCCCGAGCCCGGCGACGGTCAGGAACTCGGCTGTGCTCACCGGACCCCCGCCCCCGGGAGCGCCGGGCCGGAGGCATGCGCGCCCGGTCCGGCGGCCGGGAAGGCTGTGCTCACGGGTAGCAGTAGGAGTCGGACGAGGCGTCGCCGCCCTGGAGGCGGACCTGGTGCGGGCGGAGGCCGCGCCACTCCTCCCCGTGCGGGAAGAACTTCTCGTCCAGCGTGAAGGACTCCGGCGTGGAGTCCAGCTTGGCCAGCCAGGCCCCGACGCCGTCGGGGTAGAACTGGTCGTCCCAGGCCCCGTACAGGGAGTTGGAGACGTAGACGCGCTTGCCGTCGCGGGAGACCTCGACCATCTGCGGCCCGCCCCGCAGCGGCGCGGACGGGTCGGACGGGTGCGCGACCTGGCCGACGATCCCGCCGATCCGCACCGACCCGGCCTCGCGCGGGTGGAACGGGTCGGACACGTCGTAGCGCTTGAGCTCCCCGGTCCCCCAGCAGGAGACGTAGAGCCACTGGTCGTCCACGGACAGGTCGATGTCGGTGACCAGCGGCGGCACCGCGCCGAAGGGCGCGATCACCGGCGGCAGCAGCGACGCGTCGGCCGGCTCGGCCGGGATCGTGATGACCTTCGTGGCCTCCCAGTCGCCGGAGTCGCCGCGGTGCCAGACCCAGATCGAGGCCGACAGGTCCTCGACCGAGACGACCACGCCCGCGAACCCGTACGACTTGGTCGGGTCGTGCGCCGGCCGCAGCTCCAGCACCATCTGGTGCTCGTCGCCGAGGTCGACCTCCTGCACGTGCTTGCGCCGGCGCAGGTCCCAGAAGTGCAGCTTGTGGCCGTACTTGCGGCCGAGCAGGAGCTCGCCGACCACGCCGTCCTCGATCATGGACGGGGTGCCCCACTCGCTGGTGACGGCGACGTCCTGGGCGATGTGCCACCACAGGTCGTAGGCAAGGTATTGCGGGCCGCGGTCGACCTCCCACCGCCCCAGCACCTCGAACGAGGTGTGGTCGAGCAGCGCCACCCCGCCCGGCCCCTCCTCGCCGCCGGCCCCGCCGAGGCAGGTGAGGTAGATGCCCTCCGGTCCACAGTGGAGGGTGTGGGGCCGGGAGTACCCGGCCCGCTTGGCCAGCTCCTCCGCCTCCAGCGTCTTCACCACGGTCGGCCGGCGCGGGTTGTCCTTGGTGTCCAGGATCATCAGCCGCGACGACCGCAGCCCCGGCACCACGAGGTAGCGGCGCTCGGTGTGCGGATGGGGCGCGTACGGGCAGAGCGCGGACGAGCACATGTTCCAGCCGAAGTGGTGCAGCTCGTCGCCGCGGTAGGGCATGTCGGTCCAGCCGATGACCGTCCCGTACGAGGACGAGCCCGGGTCGGTGTCCAGCACGGCGATGGCGTCGGGCTTCTCGGCCGAGCGGTCGAAGGCGGCGACGTACGCCAGCGTCTCCGGCGGCGCGGCCGCCGCGTCACGCGGCGACGGGTAGAAGGTCGGGTCGGGGGTCCACAGGCTCAACGCTGCTCCTCGGATCGGTCGGCACGGGCGGCGGCACGCCCGGACAGGCCGCACTGGTGACCCGGAGCAGATCGATGTGTCGCCGGGAGATAAGGCGCCGGGTTACGGGCCTCAGGAGCGGCGGCATGCCCGCCATCGTGACATCGAGCGGTCGATCGGAACAGTGCGGAGCGGTGCCCCGGCGCCCGCCGGGGGTCGTACGACGGCCCGTTCGCGGCTTATGTGAGGGTGTCGGCGATCCCGCGGGACGGCGAGAATCATCCTCGTCAGGCTGGATCCGGAGGAGGCAATGTGGTCGAGCAGCGCACCGTGGCGATCGGCTCGGACAGCGGGCTGCACGCCCGGCCGGCCGCCCTGTTCGTCAAGGCGGCCGCGAAGGCTCCCGTCCCCGTGACGATCCGGGTCGGCGACGGGAAGGCGGTGCCGGCCCGCAGCATGCTCTCGGTGCTGGCGCTCGGGGCCAAGAAGGGCACCGAGGTCACGCTGGAGGCCGAGGGCGAGGAGGCGGCGGCCGCGGTCGACGAGCTGGCGGCGATGCTGGCCCGCAACCTCGACGCGGATGAGTGAGCCGGCCGGGACGCTGACCGGGCTGGGGGTCTCCCCCGGCGTCGCCGTCGGGCCGGTGGCGCGGATGGGTGGCCGGCCGGCGCTGCCGGCGCCGACCACACCGTCCGATGTGGACGGTGAGGTCGCCCGCGCCGGCACCGCGCTGGCGGCGGTGGCCAAGGACCTGGCCGCGCGGGCCGAGGGGGCGCCGGCGGAGGCGGCGGCGATCCTGGAGGCGCAGGCGCTGATGGCGGAGGACCCGGCGCTGGCCGACTCGGTGGCCGAGCTGATCCGCGCGGGCACCGACGCCGCGCACGCGGTGCACCAGGCCTTCGGGTCCTACCGGGAGGCGCTGGCCGGGGCCGGCGGCTACCTGGCCGAGCGGGTCGCGGACCTCGACGACGTCCGGGACCGGGCCGTGGCCGGCGTGCTCGGCCTGCCGATGCCGGGCGTGCCGGCCCCGGGCCACCCGTACGTGCTGGTGGCCGACGACCTCGCCCCGGCCGACACGGTCGGGCTCGACCCGGCGACCGTGCTGGCGCTGGTGACCGAGCGCGGCAGCCCGACCAGCCACACCGCGATCCTGGCCCGCTCGCTCGGGTTGCCGGCCGTGGTCGGGCTGCGAGCGGCGGCGGCGCTGGCCGACGGCACGATCGTGCGGGTGGACGGGTCGGCCGGCACCGTGGAGGCCGGCGTCGACCCGGGGTCGGCGACGGGTTCGGCGCTGGAGCTGCCGGCGTACGACGGGCCGGGGCGGACCGCGGACGGGCACGCCGTGCAGCTGCTGCTCAACGTCGGCTCGGCCGCCGACCTGGCACCGGGCGGGCGCGGCCCGGCCGGGGCGCTGCGGGACGCCGGCATCGCGGCGGCCGAGGGGATCGGGCTGTTCCGGACCGAGCTGCTGTTCCTGGACCGGGCCGACCTGCCGACGCCGGCCGAGCAGCAGGGCGCGTACGAGGCGGTGTTCCGGGCCGTCGGGTCGCGCAAGGTGGTGCTGCGGACGCTGGACGCGGGCGCGGACAAGCCGCTGCCGTTCCTGGGGCTGCGGCCGGAGCCCAACCCGGCCCTGGGCGTGCGGGGGCTGCGGGTGGCGCGGGCGCAGCCGGAGGTGCTGACCGGGCAGCTGGACGCGGTCGCCCGGGCGGCGGCGGGGACCGGGGCCGAGGTCTGGGTGATGGCGCCGATGGTGGCGACCGCGGCCGAGGCGGCGTTCTTCGCCGCGGCGGTGCGGGCGGCCGGGCTGCCGACGGCCGGGGTGATGGTGGAGGTGCCGGCCGCGGCCCTGCACGCCGACCGGCTGCTGGCGGCGGTCGACTTCCTCAGCATCGGCACCAACGACCTCGGGCAGTACACGATGGCGGCCGACCGGCAGGGCGCCGAGCTGGCCGAGCTGCTGGACCCGTGGCAGCCGGCCGTGCTGGCGCTGGTGACCGAGCGCGGCAGCCCGACCAGCCACACCGCGATCCTGGCCCGC
>DATINN010000114.1:0-5958 GCA_035474175.1 Mycobacteriales bacterium
GCCATCCGGTCCAGCGCCTCGGCGCGGGACTGCGGCGACAGTGCGACGGCGGTTCCCACAGGTTTCCTCCTAGGAAGGCAGTCAGTCGACCTCCACCCAGTCCAGTGTGCGCTGCACCGCCTTCTGCCACCCGGCGTACCCCGCCTGGCGCTGCTCATCGGACCAGTTCGGGGTCCAGTTCTTGTCCTCGTTCCAGTTTTCCCGCAGCTCGTCGGTGTTGTTCCAGAAGCCCACCGCGAGGCCGGCCGCGTACGCCGCGCCCAGCGCCGTGGTCTCCGCCACCACCGGCTTGCTGACCTTCACGCCGAGGACGTCGGCCTGGATCTGCATGCACAGGTCGTTGGCGGTGATGCCGCCGTCGACCTTGAGGGTGTCCAGGGTGACCCCGGAGTCCTTGGCCATCGCGTCCACGACGTCCTTGGACTGGTAGCAGATCGCCTCCAGGGTGGCCCGCGCGATGTGCGCGCTGGTGTTGAACCGGGACAGCCCGACGATCGCGCCGCGCGCGTCGGACCGCCAGTACGGCGCGAACAGGCCGGAGAACGCGGGCACGAAGTAGACCCCGCCGTTGTCCTCGACCGAGCGGGCCAGCGTCTCGGACTCCTCCGCGCCGCGGATGATGCCGAGCTGGTCGCGCAGCCACTGCACGGCCGAGCCGGTCACCGCGATCGAGCCCTCCAGCGCGTACACCACCGGCTCGTCGCCGAACTTGTAGCACGGCGTGGTCAGCAGCCCGCTCTTGGAGCGGACCAGCTCGGTGCCGGTGTTGATGAGCATGAAGTTGCCGGTGCCGTAGGTGTTCTTGGCCTCGCCGGGGGCGAAGCAGACCTGACCCACGGTGGCGGCCTGCTGGTCGCCGAGGTCGCCGGTGAGCAGGATCTCGCCGCTGAGCGGGCCGTTGGCCCGGGTCGTGCCGTAGCCGTTGGGGTCCGAGGACGGCCGGATCTCCGGCAGCATCGAGCGCGGGATGTTGAAGAACCCGAGCAGCTCGTCGTCCCAGTCGAGCGTCTCCAGGTTCATCAGCATGGTGCGGCTGGCGTTGGTGACGTCGGTGATGTGCACGCCGCCGTCGGTGCCGCCGGTGAGGTTCCACAGCGTCCAGGTGTCGGTGTTGCCGAAGATCGCGTCGCCGCGCTCGGCCGCCTCCCGGACCCCGTCGACGTTCTCCATGATCCACTGCACCTTGCCGCCGGAGAAGTACGTCGCCGGGGGCAGGCCGGCCTTCTGCCGGATGACGTCGCCCTTGCCCTCGCGCTCCAGCGCGGAGGCGATCCGGTCCGTCCGGGTGTCCTGCCAGACGATCGCGTTGTAGTAGGGCCGGCCGGTCTTGCGGTCCCACACCACCGCGGTCTCGCGCTGGTTGGTGATGCCGACCGCGGCCAGGTCCGACGCCGACAGCTTGGTCTTGTTCAGCGCGGTCTTGATGACCGTCTCGGTGCGCGACCAGATCTCGGTCGGATTGTGCTCGACCCAGCCCGCCTGGGGCAGGATCTGCTCGTGCTCGAGCTGGTGCCGGCCCACCTCGTTGCCGGAGTGGTCGAAGATCATGAAGCGGGTGCTGGTGGTGCCCTGGTCGACTGCGCCGACGTAGTCAGGCATGGAGGATCCTTCCGTCAGACGGATCAGACGAACGCGTTGGCGGCGAGGCCCGCGAGGACACCACCGATGAGCGGGCCCACGACCGGCACCCACGCGTAACCCCAGTCGCTGTTGCCCTTGCCGACCATCGGCAGGACGAAGTGGGCGATGCGCGGGGCGAGGTCACGGGCCGGGTTGATGGCATAACCCGTCGGCCCGCCGAGGGACGCACCGATGGCGAGCACCAGCAGCGCGACGGCCAGCGGGCCGAGCCCGGTGGGCGTCTTGCCGAACAGGATCACCACGAAGACCAGGACGAACGTGCCGATGATCTCGGTCACGAGGTTCCAGGTGTAGTTGCGGATCGCCGGCCCGGTGGAGAACACGGCCAGCTGCAGGCTCGGGTCCTCGGTCGCGTCGAAGTGCTGCCGGTACGCGGCCCAGGCCAGCACGGCCCCGATAAACGCGCCTAAGAACTCACCGGCGAGGTAGACCAGCGTCGAGCCGAAGGTGATGTCGACCCCGGGCGCGTACGACCCGGCGTCGTTGGCGAGCAGGCCGAAGGTGACGGCCGGGTTGAGGTGTGCCCCCGAGCGGAAGGCGACGTAGACGCCGGCGAAGACGCCGAGGCCCCACCCGAAGTTGATCAGCAGCCAGCCACCGTTGAAACCCTTGGTGCCGGCCAGGATGACGTTCGCGACGACACCGCAGCCCAACAGCAGCAGCGCCGCCGTTCCCACGGTCTCGGAGACGAACACAGTCCACAGGCTCATCGCGATCCTCACTGTGCGGCGGAGAAATCGGCGCACACCGTCACACGCGACCGGTGTCCTGAAATCGGACCGTAAAGGGCTCGTGACCCCGCTGGCAATGATCTCTGCTGACTTATTTGACGGGCAGGTCCGGCAACTGTCCGGTGTGGACTACGTCGTCCGCGATCTCCCGCAGCTTGCGGTTGGTCCGCTGGCTCACCGTTCGGAGCAGATCGAACGCCTCGTCCTGTCCGACGTGCCGGATGGCCATCAGGATGCCGATCGCCATGCCGATCGCCCGGTTGCTGGCGACGGCCTGCTCCAGCCCGCTGATCTGGGCCCGCTCCCGGGCCCGGGAGAAGGCCAGGGCGGCGTGCGCGGTGAGGATCCGGCCGATGCCGACGGAGTCGTCGTCGAACGCGTCCCGCTCGCGCGAGTAGAGGTTGAGCGCGCCGAAGGTCTCGCCCTCGGTGAACAGCCGGTACGCCAGGACGCTGCGCACGCCGGTGCGCCGCACGGCCGGGCCGGAGAACCGCGGCCAGCGGGTCTCCGCGGCCAGGTCGCCGGTGCGGAACGTGTCGTTCTCCACGATCGCGGACAGGCAGGGGCCCTCGCCGGCCTCGTATTGCACGGCGTCGACGGCGGCGGAGACCTCGTCGGTGGCGGCCGGCGTCTCCGGCCTGCCCCGGCGCAGCACGGTGATCCCGGCGTGGTGGCAGCCGGGCACGATCAGCCGGGCGACCTCGACGATCCGGCTCAGCGTGGCCTCGACCGAGGACTCGGACTCCAGCGCGCGGGCGACCGCCGCGAACTGGCCCGCCAGCGCGGACCCGCCGTCCGCGCGGCGCTGGCCGGTGTCCTGCGGGTTGGCCAGGTCCCGGCTGCGGATCAGGGTCCCGTCCAGGTGCAGGCCGGTGGCGCCGTCCAGGGCGCTGGTGCTGTCCGCGATCATCCCGTCGACGGCGGACCCGTCGATGTGGGACCGGTCAGCGCGGATCTGCACGGCGGCATCGTCGACACGCCGCGGAGCGATGCGGTCAGAAGGCATGCGGCGTGGTCCTCTTCGGTCCTGTCACCCGCGTGTGGCTCGCTGCTGAACCTGGGGGGCTCCCTCGTGAATTTATCCCCCTGTCAAGCCGCCTGGGGCGGGACGCCGGACGGCGCAGCCTTGGAGCAGCTCAGGCGTGGCGGGTGGCGGCGTGGGGTGCCCCCGAACGGGTCAGCAGCTCCCGCATCCGGGCCGGCAGCTCGCGCGGGCAGCGCACCGGTGCGCCGAACGCCAGCCGGATGTCCTCCCGCCCGCAGCGCAGGACCAGCCCGTAGCGGTCCAGGGCGACCGGGACGGCGCCGGCCCGCCGGTCGGCCGGGACCAGCTCGGCCAGCCGCCGCAGCTCGCCGGGGTGGCCGCTGAGGAGGTGGTCGAGCAGCGCGGCCTCGGTGCCGGACAGCGGGTCGGGCCGGGCCCCGGCGTAGTCCTGGGGGCGCACGACCTCGACCGCGCCGACGTCGTCGGGGTCGGCCCCGGCGGCGGCCACGTGCACCTCGACCACGTCGACGTAGAGGACCGTGCGACCGCGGCCGATGTCCAGCAGCGCCCCGGCGCCGTCCCGGTCGGCCGCGACCAGGGCCAGCTCCCGGCGCAGCTCCGGGGCGGGCTCGTGCACCCAGCCGATCAGCCGGGTCCGGGTCCGGACCCGGTCGGCCACCGGCACCGGGCAGAGGTCGGCCGCGTCGACCAGCACCGGCACGTCGGCGGTGGCCAGCCGGACGGCCGTGACCACCGGGCTGCTCTCCGGCACCACGAGCACGACCGAGCCGTCCGGGTCGGTGCCGTGCAGGTCGACCTCGGCGGCGGCGCCGGGCAGTCGGACCCGCAGGTAGGGCGAGAGGCGCACGGTGGTGCGGGCCCGCTCGGCCGGAGTCGGTCTCGACACTCGTCTCACCCCTCGAATTAGGTTAGGCAAGCCTAAGTTAGCGGAGCGGGGCGCGGATTGACCAGTCCCGTACGTGCGCTCAGCCGAGCGCGCTCCCGTTGGAATGCCGGCGCGGACAGCAGTCCCGGGTCGCCCGCCGTCCGGCTAGGCCGGGACCAGCTCCGGGTCGGCCGCGGCCTGGCGCAGCGCCCGCTCCAGCAGCAGCCGGTCGCCGAGCCGGCGGCGCAGCAGCCGCTCCAGCCCGCCGATCGGGTAGAGGTTCTGCGGTGCGCGCGGGTCCTTGTGCTCGACCGAGGCGTAGCGCGGCAGCACCGACTGGGACAGCCGGGCCAGCTCCAGCACGTCCTCCAGCGGCAGGTCCGGGCACTCCAGCCGGACCACGCCGGCCCAGGGGGCGCCCGGCCGGCAGGGCAGCCGCAGGTACCAGGAGCAGCGGGGCCAGTCCGTGCCCAGGTGGAAGACGGGGGTGCGCTCGGCCGGGCCGAGCTCGCCGACCAGCGCGTGCAGGGCCGGGTCGAGGTAGCGGGACCGGTGCGTCTTGACCATCCCCAGCACCCGGGCCAGCTGGCCGCGGCGGGACAGCGGGCCGTCCAGCACCAGCAGGTCGTCGGGCTCGGTCCGGGCCAGCAGCGCGCACTCGGCCTCGGTGTCGGCCATCGCCCCCTGCAATGCGTTGGACAGCCGCAGGTCGTCGTCGGCGTCGGCCTTCTGGGCCTCGTACGTGGCGAAGCGCAGCCGCAGGTCGGGGATCCCCTTGGCCGGGGTGAACAGCCCGCGCTTGACCCGGACCAGGTCGGCCCGGGCCTCCCCGGCGCGGCAGCTGACCACGCCGGCCGCGTACGAGGCGGCCAGGCCGGCGACCGCGCCGCCGGCCGACTCGAACCACATGTGCGCGTCGACCCGCCGCACCCCGTCGATGAAGTGGATCGCGTCCGGCTGGTCGACCGGCCGGGCCGGGATCGGCCGCCACCGCTCCACCGGCACCTCGACCGACGGGTCGACCCCGGCCTCGGAGCTGCCCAGCGGCTCCTGGTCCGGGCTCGTCCCGTACGCGGGGTCCCAGGCGTCGATCCAGAACCTCATACGTCCTGCCGTTCCACAGTGGACCCTGCGGCCGTGCGGGTGACCGCGAAGCGGACCGGGACCCGCTCGGCCAGCGCGCCGACGTGGGTGACCACGCCGACCATCCGCTCGCCGCCGGCGGTCAGGGACTCCAGAGTGGACGCGACGACGTCCAAAGTGGACTCGTCCAGGGTGCCGAAGCCCTCGTCCAGCAGGATCGAGTCCAGCCGGGCCGTGCCGCCCGCGGACAGCCCGGCCAGCTGGGCCGACAGCGCCAACGCCAGGGCCAGGCTGGCCTGGAACGTCTCGCCGCCGGACAGGGTCCGGACCGGCCGGGTGCTGTCGGCGTCGGCGTGGTCGACGACAGCGAAGTCCTTGCCGTCGTGGGTCAGCTCGAACTGCCCGCCGGACAGCTCCAGCAGGGTCGCGCTCGCGTCCAGCACCAGCACGTCCAGGGCCGAGCCGAGCAGCCAGCGCTCGAAGCCGTCGGCCCGCAGGACCTGGCCCAGCAGCTTCGCCACGCCGGCCTGCTCCTCGGCCCGCTCGGCCGCCTGCGCCAGCTCCGCGGCCTCGGCCCGGCGCTCGGCGATCCGGGTCACCGCCGCCCGGGCCCGGCCCTCGGCCGCGACCAC
>DATINN010000115.1:0-3361 GCA_035474175.1 Mycobacteriales bacterium
TGGAGCTCCTGGTACGTGAGGTAGAAGACGTCCTCCGCATCGCGGAGCACGCCGGCCCGCACCAGCCGGCCGGCCTCCCCGAGCAGCGCCTGCTTGTAGAGGAAGTAGCGGCACACGATGTCGTATTTCGGGTACTCCCGGTACCCGATGAAGGTGCGGACCCGGTCGATCATCCGCTTGCTCTCCTCGGCCTTCGCCGCCCCGTCCGGCAGCGCCCGCAGGCGCTCCAGCACGTCCTGCTCCTTGGCCCGGGCCTCCTGCCGCCCCTGCTCGAAGCGCCGGGTGCCGGCGCCGGGCGCGAAGTTCCCGACGTTGCCGAGGATCGCGGGCAGCAGGGTGGCAGGGCGCTCGCTCCACCGCGGCCGGGTGATGTCGATCTCGCCGACGCAGCGCATGCCGTACTTCTCCAGCCAGGCCTCGATGGCCGCCCGCGCCTCGTTCCCGCCGGGCACCTTGGCCAACTGGTCCAGGAAGTCGTCGTCCTCGACCCGGTGCAGGAACTCGACCACGTCCGGATGCGGGCGGATCACGTCCGCGACGTCGAGCAGCGCCAGCCCCATCTCCGAGGTGACGTTGTGCGGAACGGACTGGGTGAGCGGGTCGGCCGCGTTCCTCTCGCCCAGCCACTCGTACAGGTGGTCGTTGAGCCACCACGCGGCCTCCATCGCCGACATGAACACCTGGTGGCCCAGCGGATCGAACAGGATCCGCCGCAGCTCCTGGATGTCCGCCTCGATGAAGTCCAGCAGCTCCGGTCCGGACTTCGTCCGGATCTCCCGTTCCGTGGCGGCGATCGACGCCTGGGTGCGCTCGATCAGCTCGGTGACGATGGCCGGATCCGTCTCGATCGGCGGCCGCGGCTCGCCGAACAACGGCCCGGGCTCACCCTCGTCCGGGAGCGGCCGGACGAAGCCGTCGCGCTCCAGGACGGTCCGCAGCGCGTCCCCGGTCAGCGGGTCGGACCGGCCCAGCGCGTCCATGATGCCGGCGCGGGCGGCCGGCGAGGCCAGCCGCTGGGTCACGTCGACGAACAGTCGGCCGCCGGCCTCGGCCATGGGCGCGGGCGTCGTCAGCTGCCAGAAGGACAGCCCCAGCGGCTTCATCGGGTCGGTCATCATCTGCTGGTGACCGACGGAGACGTAGACGTGGTTCTCCCGGTCGCCGGACTCGGGGACGGGGAACAGCGTGGTGATCGGCCGGCTCTGGACGATCTGGAAGTCGTCGCCGGCCAGGCACCACTCGATGTCCTGGGGGCGGCCGAAGTGCGCCTCGATCCGCCGGCCGAGCTGCACGAGCCGCAGGACCTGCGCGTCCGTCAGCGCCGGCTGCTCCTGCCGCTGCGGGTCGATCGCCTCGGTCCGCGTCCCGCCCGCCGGCACGGCCCGGATGGCGAGCTTCTTGGTGCCGACGGTCCTGTCGACGACCTCGCCGTCGCGCACCCGGTAGACGTCCGGGTCGACCAGGCCGGAGACCAGCGCCTCACCGAGGCCGAAGCCGGCGTCCACGGTGGCGACCTTCCGGTTGCCGGTGACGGGGTCGGCCGTGAACAGGACGCCGGCCGCCGCCGGGACGACCATCCGCTGCACGACCACGGCCATCGCGACCGTACGGTGGTCGATGCCGTTGCGGCGGCGGTAGGTCACGGCCCGCTCGGTGAACAGCGAGGCCCAGCACCGGCTGACGTGCCGGAGCACGGCGTCCCGGCCCACGACGTTGAGGTAGGTGTCCTGCTGGCCGGCGAAGGACGCGGTCGGCAGGTCCTCGGCCGTCGCGCTCGACCGGACCGCGTACGCCCCGTCCGCACCGAGCCGGCCCAGCGCGCCGGAGATCGCCGCCGCCAGGTCGTCGGGAAGGGCGATCTCCTCGATGGTCCGGCGGAGCTCCGCGCTGAGCGCGCCGGTCGCGTCCCGGTCGGCCGGGTCCACACGGGACAGCCGATCGAGCCCGCCCTCGATCGCCGGGGCCTCGGCCAGGACCCGCCGGAAGGCGCCGGTCGTCACGCAGAACCCGTCCGGTACGTGGATCCCGTCGATCCGCGACAGCGCGCCGAGGTGCGCGCCCTTCCCGCCGGCGAGCGCGGCCTGCGTCTCGTCGACCTCGGAGAGACCCACCACGAACTGCTCGGTCATCGCGATTCCTCCGGGGCCGCCGGGTCCGGCCGGCCCCCAGTCGTCGTCCGGTCCTGGTCCGGCCGACGATCGTGGACCACGACCCGGGTCTTGCCGCAAGCCCCCCGGGGCGCTATACGTTGGAAGTGGCAGGGAGCGCGATCTCCTTGCCTTTTCCGTGTCAGGCCGCCTTTTCCGTGTCAGGCCGCCGGGGCCGGTCGGATGTTGTGGTTGAGGGCGAACCGGTTGGCCGGGTCGTAGGCGCGCTTGACCGCGGCCAGGCGCGCGTACGTCGCGGGCGGGTAGGCCGCGGCCAGGTCCGAGGCGGTGGCCGAGCCCTGGAAGTTGACGTACGTGCCGGCGCCGTGGGCGGCGACCGCCCGCCACGGTTCCAGTGCGTGCTCGACCTCGGCGTCGGTGGCGGTGCCGGGCAGCATCGCCATGCACACGACCATGGCCTCGGCATCGCGGTGCGCGAACGCGGTCGCCTCCGCCGGCACCCGGCCGAACGCCCCGCCCAGGCTCCGGACCGCGACCGCCGTCGGGCCGCCGGCGGCGTGCAGGCGGCCGAGCGCCGCGATCACGGCGTCGTCGAGGGCCGGGACCAGGGTGTTGCGGGCGGTCAGCCGCAGGCCCGGCGGCCGCTGGGCCTGCTCGAGGATGCCCGCGTACCGGCGCTCGGCGACCGACGCCGTGGTCACGGTGCCCAGCTCGAACAGCGGCTCGACCGCGGCGTCGACCTCGGCCACCGGGGTGCCGGGTGGGCCGGCGTAGCAGAAGAGCACGACCGCGGTCGGGGCCGCCCCGGGCGCCACCGGCGGCAGCGCCAGCGTGCTGGACAGCTCCTCGGGCGCGCCGCGCATCGCGTCCCGCCACCGGCGCAGCAGCCGGGCCAGGTCGTCCAGCGGGTAGCTCACCGATCCGAAGTGGACAGTGCTCACCGGCTGGGCCACGAAGTCGAAGGACACGACCACACCGAAGTTCCCGCCGCCGCCGCGCAACGCCCAGAACAGGTCCGGGTGCTCCCGGGCCGAGGCCGTGACCAGCCGGCCGTCCGCGGTCACCACCCGGGCCCCGACGAGGTTGTCGATCGCCAGCCCGTGCTTGCGCACCAGCCACCCGATCCCACCGCCGAGGGTCAGACCGCCGACACCCACGTCGGCGGTGTCCCCCGCGGTCAGGGCCCAGCCGTGCGGTTCCAGCGCGGCCGCCACCTGACCCCAGGTCGCGCCGCCGCCGACCCGCACGAGCCG
>DATINN010000116.1:0-6118 GCA_035474175.1 Mycobacteriales bacterium
GCCCGGCGCGGATGGTTGATCATCACCCGGGACGCGCGGATCCAGGAACACCGCGCGGAGATCGAGGCGGTACGGGACAGCGGGGCGCGGATGGTCGCCCTCGGCGGGCGCGACGCCGGAGGCACCTTCGACCAGCTCGAGGTCCTCATGTGCCAGTGGCGGTCGATCGCGGCCTGTCTCGTCCAGGCCGGACCGTTCATCTACGCGGCCAGCCGCACCGCGTTCCGTGCGGTCGAGCTGGGGTGATCCGTCAGGTGGCGAGGCGGCGGAGTTCTCGGGGGAGGGCGAAGAACTGGCGTTCCTCGACGGCGGTGACGGGCTCCACGTCGGCGTAGCCGCGCTCCGCCAGCCAGGTCAGGACGTCGGTGACGAGGATCTCCGGCACCGACGCGCCGCTGGACAGGCCGACCGTGCGCACGCCCTCCAGCCAGGCCGGGTCGATCGCGGTGGCGTCCTCGACCAGGTGCGCCGCGCGGGAGCCGTGGTCGAGGGCGACCTCGACCATCCGTACCGAGTTGGAGGAGTTGGCCGAGCCCACCACCAGGAACAGGTCGGCCCGGGCGCCGATCGCCTTGACCGCGGCCTGCCGGTTTTGCGTGGCGTAGCAGATGTCGTCCGACGGCGGCGAGTGCAGCGCCGGGAACCGCTCCCCCAGCACCTTGACCGTCTCCAGCGTCTCGTCCACCGACAGCGTGGTCTGGGACAGCCAGACGACCTTCTCCGGATCCTTGAGCTCGACGGTCGCGGCGTGCTCCGGACCGTCGACCAGCGTGGTCACGGCGGGCGCCTCGCCGGCGGTGCCGACGACCTCCTCGTGCCCCTCGTGCCCGATCAGGAGGATCTCGTAGCCCTCCCGGGCGAACCGGCGGGCCTCGTTGTGCACCTTGGTCACCAGCGGGCAGGTCGCGTCGATGGTGCGCAGGTTGCGCGCCTGGGCCTCCTCGTGCACGACCGGGGCCACGCCGTGCGCGGAGAAGACGACGGTGGCGCCCTCGGGCACCTGGTCGGTCTCGTCCACGAAGATCGCACCCCGCGACTCCAGCGCGCGCACCACGTGCGTGTTGTGCACGATCTGCTTCCGTACGTACACCGGGGCACCTTCGAGCTCCAGGACCCGCTCGACCGTCTGGACCGCCCGGTCGACGCCCGCGCAGTAGCCGCGCGGGGTGGCGAGCAGGACCTTCTTGCCGTCGGAGGAGACCATGCCTCCGATGGTACGAGCGTCCCGGGCCGTCATGGGGCAGGCTGTTGCCATGAGCACGCCGATCCCGCCGCCCCTGCGGGCCGCCGCCGGGCTGGCCGCGCTGGCCATCGACAACGCGCGCAAGGCGCCGCAGCGACTCGTCGGCCTGCCGGTGCTCGCGGTGAGCGCCGCGCTGCAGGCCTCCCTCAAGGCCCAGCAGACGTATGCCGGGCTGGTCGCCCGCGGTGACGAGGTGCTCGGTCAGCTCCGCGGCCACCAGGACGCGCCGGCCTGGGCCCGGTTCGACGAGGACGACGCGGAGCCGGCCGGCTTCCCGGCCCGCTCCGCCTTCGACGCCGCGCCGGAGCCGCCGCTGGTCGAGGACCCCACGCTGATCGACGAGGTCGACCGCGACCTCGACCCCGACACCGAGGCCGACGTCGTCTCCCTGGCCGACGCCGAGGACATCCTGGCCGAGCAGGCCGACGCCGAGCAGGCCGACGACGAGCAGGCCGACGACGAGCAGGCCGAGGCCGACGACGAGAACGTCCTGGGCGAGACCGAGGAGGACGAGGTCGCCGCCGCCGACGCGGCGCTGGGCGAGGCCGGCGTGGAGGTCGCCCCGTTCGACGCCGAGCACGGCGATCGGCGCAACGGCCGCACCCCGAGCACCGAGCCGGGCGCGGACCTGCCGGCCGAGGGGACGGCGCTGGCGGCCGACGCCGCCGCCACCGGGGCGGCCCTGGCCGCGGACAGCCCGCTGGACGGCTACCTCGCGGTCGACCCGCCGGTGGCCGGCTACGACGGCTTCTCCATCCCGCAGCTGCGCGGGCGGCTGCGGGCGCTGTCGGTGGAGCAGGTGGAGGCGCTGCTGGGCTACGAGCGGGCCAACCAGGCCCGCCCGCCGTACCTGACCATGCTGGAGAACCGTCTGACCACGCTGCGGTCCCGCTGAGTGGGCGGTCCGACCAGCGCGGAGCAGCCGTGGCCGGTCCGCACGGTGGCGATGAAGATCGCCGAGTGGGTGGCCAAGCTCGGTGAGGTCTGGGTCGAGGGGCAGGTCACCCAGCTCAACCGGCGGGGTACGGCGACCGCGTTCCTGACCCTGCGCGACCCGGCCGCCGACGTGTCGGTGTCGGTCACCTGCCGCGGCGACGTGCTGGACGGGATCGTGGTGGCCGAGGGCGCCCGGGTGGTGGTCCGGGCCCGGCCCGACTACTACGTCGGGCGCGGCACGCTGACCCTGCGCGCGACCGAGATCCGGCCGGTCGGCGTCGGCGAGCTGCTGGCCCGGCTGGAACGCCTCAAGCGGATCCTGTACGCGGAGGGTCTGTTCGCGGCCGACCGCAAGCGGCCGCTGCCGTTCCTGCCGCACAAGGTCGGGCTGGTGACCGGGCGGGCGTCCGCGGCCGAGCGGGACGTCCTGGAGAACGCACGGCGGCGCTGGCCCGCGGTCGCCTTCCGGGTCGAGGGCGTGCCGGTGCAGGGGGTCAACGCGGTGCCGGCGATGGTGGACGCGCTGCACCGGCTGGACCACGACCCCGACGTGGACGTGATCGTGGTCGCCCGTGGCGGCGGGTCGGTCGAGGACCTGCTGCCCTTCAGCGACGAGGCGCTGGTCCGGGCCGTCGCCGGGCTGCGTACGCCGGTGGTCAGCGCGATCGGCCACGAGCCGGACTCGCCGCTGCTGGACCTGGTCGCCGACGTCCGCTGCTCGACCCCGACCGACGCCGGCAAGCGGGTCGTCCCGGACGTGAGCGAGGAACTGTCCCGAGTGGACACACTGCGGCAGCGGGGCCGCCGGGTGCTCGGCAACCGGGTCGACAGAGGACTGTCCGAACTGGACGCCGCCCGCCGGTCCGGGCGGCGCATCGTGACCCACGCCCTGGACGTGTCGGTGTCCACTGTGGACGGGCTGCGGTCCCGGGCCCGGCGGACGGTGCAGTCGGGGCTGGCCGCGGCCGAGGCCGACCTGGCCCACTCCCGGGCCCGGGTGGCGGCGCTGTCGCCCGGGGCCACGCTGGAGCGCGGGTACGCGGTGGTGCAGAAGGCCGCCGACGGGACCGTGGTCCGGGACCCCGCGGCCGTGCGGGACGGCGACGCGCTGCGGGTGCGGGTCGCCGCGGGCGAGCTGGCCGCCGTGGTCGGCCCGCCGGCCCGGACGCCCGACGCGCCCGACGCGCCCGACGCGCCGGGTCGGCCCGCCCGGACGCCCGACGCGCCGGGTCGGCCGGCCCGCCGGCCCGCGAAGACGGCGGCGAAGGGCGCCGCGGCCCGGCAGGAGACGCCGGCGGGCGGGTAGCGTCTCCCCCGTGGAGGCGGAGTCGCTGGGGTACGAGCAGGCGCGCGAGGAGCTGGCCGACGTGGTGCGGCGGCTGGAGGCGGGCGGCCTGAGCCTGGAGGAGTCGCTGGCGCTGTGGGAGCGCGGCGAGAAGCTGGCCGACGTGTGCGCGCAGTGGTTGGAGGGCGCCCGCAAGCGCCTCGACGCCGCCCTGACCGAGAAGAGCTAGGGCAGCCGTACGGCCGCGGCCAATGCCGCCAGGTCCGTACCCGACGCGTCCCCGGTCACCAGCACCCCGGCCCGGCCGACCGTGCCGGCCAGCACCTGCTCCCCGCGCTGGTTGCGGTAGGTGTCCCAGCGGCCGGTGCCGATGACGACGTCGCCGTCCCTGGTCGCCCCGGGCTCGGCCTGGTCGAGCAGCGCGGTCGCCGGCCGGTCGCCGACGACCACCTCGGCGAAGTGGTCGTCCTCGGTCAGGTAGCCGATGGTCAGCGTCACCGGCGACCGCCGGGGCTGGTCGGGCTGGGTCGGGTCAGCGTTGGGGGCGTCGACGTCGGAGCTGGTCGAGCGCCAGGTGCCGGGCAGCGGTCCGGGCGCGGGCAGCGGCACCGGCGAGATGCGCTGCGCGTACGCCACGTCGGGGCCCGGGTCGACCGTCAGCACCGGCGAGGCCGAGCCGCGCTGCCAGAGCACCAGCAGGACGACGACGACCAGGATCGGCACCAGCGACCAGAGCAGGCCCGTGAACGACCGGCCCGGCCCGCGCGGCCGGGCACTCGCGACCTCGCTCTGTGCGCTCACGCTCCCATTGTCTCCCAGGCTCGGTCTGCGAGGATGCAGAGGTTGTCCGCAGACCCGGAGGCCGCCGTGACCGATGTCCCGCCCGAGCTGGCTGTCCAGAAGGAGGCGCCGGACCGCAACCTCGCGCTGGAGCTGGTCCGGGTCACCGAGGCGGCGGCGATGGCGGCCGGCCGCTGGGTCGGGCGCGGCGACAAGAACGGCGGCGACGGCGCGGCCGTCGACGCCATGCGCACCCTGATCGGCACCGTGTCCATGCGCGGGGTGGTGGTCATCGGCGAGGGCGAGAAGGACGAGGCGCCGATGCTCTACAACGGCGAGGAGGTCGGCGACGGGCTCGGCCCGGAGTGCGACGTCGCCGTGGACCCGGTCGACGGCACCACGCTGATGGCCAAGGGCATGCCCAACGCGGTCGCGGTGCTGGCGGTGGCCGAGCGCGGCACCATGTACGACCCCTCGGCCGTGTTCTACATGGAGAAGCTGGCGGCCGGTCCGGCGGCCGCCGACGTGGTCGACATCACCGCGCCGCCGGCGGTGAACGTCGCCCGGGTGGCCAAGGCCAAGGGCCTGTCCCCCGAGGACGTCACCGTCTGCATCCTGGACCGGCCCCGGCACGAGGAGCTGGTCGCGCAGGTGCGGGCGTCGGGCGCGCGGATCAAGTTCATCAGCGACGGCGACGTGGCCGGGGCGATCATGGCCGCCCGCGACGGCACCGGCGTCGACCTGCTGCTCGGCATCGGCGGCACCCCGGAGGCGATCATCGCCGCCTGCGCGCTGACCTGCATGGGCGGGGTGCTGCAGGGCAAGCTCTGGCCCCGCGACGAGGCCGAGCGGCGCAAGGCCATGGACGCCGGGCACGACCTGGACCAGGTGCTCACCACCCGCGACCTGGTCAGCACCGACAACGTCTACTTCGCCGCGACCGGGGTCACCGACGGCGAGCTGATGCGCGGCGTCCGCTACACCGGCGGCGGCGCGCAGACCCAGTCGATCGTGATGCGGGGCAAGAGCGGCACGATCCGGGTGGTGGACAGCTGGCACTCGCTGACCAAGCTCCGGGCGTACTCGGCCATCGACTTCGGCGGGCCCGGCACCGGCTCGGCCACCTGAGCGGGACCGCACCGGCTCGGCCACCTGAGCGGGATCCGCACCGGCTCAGCACCTGAGCGGGATCCGCACCGGCTCAGCCACCTGATCGGGACCGGGCACCGGCTCAGCGGAGCCCGGCACCGGCTCAGCCGGCTGAGCGCCGGGCGACGGCGATGATCTCGGGGCTGGTGTCCGTCAGCGGCCCCCGGTCCCAGTCGCCGTGGTAGGTCTCGACCTCCAGACCGGCGCCGGCCAGGAACCGGTCCAGCTCCAGCCGGGACAGGAACCGCAGCGTGGACCGGTCGGCCTGGTGCCGCCACCGGCCGCCGTCGGTGTGCTCGGTGAACGTCACGAGTTCGCCCTCGACGCCGTGCACCTCGTACGAGACCGTGATCGTGTCGCCCTGGTACGGCACCTCGAACGAGGCCCCCTGCCACTGCTCCCAGGCCCGGGCGCCGGGGTTGCGGGTCTCGAACGCGACCTGCCCGCCGGGCCGGAGCGCGTCCCGCATCCCGCGCAGCACGGCCGCGACCTCGGCGTCGGTGCGCAGCTCCTGGAAGGCATGGCCGGTCATGGTGACCAGGTCGAACTCGGCGGCGTAGGCGCCCGGTCGCAGGACACCCTCGACCCACTCGACCGACGGCTCCTCCCGGGCCACGGTCAGCATGCCGATGCCGGGGTCGATCCCGACCAGGCGGCCGCGGTGGCCGTCCCGGCGGGCCCGCTTGAGCAGGGTGCCGGTGCCGCAGCCGACGTCGAGCACGTCG
>DATINN010000117.1:0-3248 GCA_035474175.1 Mycobacteriales bacterium
GTTCGCGGCGTCGCCGCTGGCGTAACCCGCGTACTGGGTGAGGCCCAGCCTGGTGGTGGTCGGCCGGGCGGGGGCGGGAGCGGTGGTCGTGACTGCCATGGAGGGTCCTTGAGGAGGCCAGGCGGGACCTGGACGCGGATGGAGTTTCGCCCGGGCCGTGATCTCGGACGGGCCGGCTGGGCCGTCCGGCGTCAGAGGCCGGGCGGCACTGTCCCGGCGCGGGTGTCGGGGAGCGGGCACCGCCTCCGTTCATCGTCGCGAACCAGACACAACTCATTAGCGCTCCGCGGGGCAGCCGTGGCAATCGGTTGCCATACGTTGCCGTCGTGTTTCTGATTATCGCGCCGAGCCCCGCTCCCGAGCCCCGCCGAGCCGTACTGTTTCCCCGGGACACCGGGACACCGGGTGGAGGTGCCGTGGGCGATCAGCGACGTCCCCGGCCGGCCGGGTCGGCGCCGACGATCTACGACGTCGCGCGGGAGAGCGGGGTCGCCGCGTCGACGGTGTCCCGGGCGTTCTCCCGGCCGGGGCGGGTGAACTCCGTGACCGCCGAGCGCATCCGGGCCGCGGCGGACCGCCTCGGCTACCGGACCAACCCGATGGCCCGGGCGCTGCCGACCGGGCGGACCGCGATGATCGCCCTGGTCCTCTCCGACGTCACCAACCCGGTGTACTTCGAGATCATCCGGGGCGCGGAGCGGGCGGCGACCGCGGCCGGATACACCCTGCTGCTGGCCGACACCCAGGAGTCGGGCCGGCTGGAACGGGAGGCGATCGAGCGGGCCGTGCCCGCGGTCGAGGGCCTGGTCCTCAGCTCGTCCCGGATGTCGGACTCGGCCGTGCGGATGGCGGCCAAGCAGCGTCCGGTCGTGGTGGTGAACCGGGTCTTCTCCGACGTCCCCTGCGTGGTCACCGACAGCGCCCGCGGCATGCGCCGCGCGGTCGAGCACCTGGGCGAGCTCGGCCACCGCTCGATCACCTACCTGGCCGGCCCGGAGGCGTCCTGGGCCGACGGCATGCGCTGGCGCTCGGTCCGGGAGGCCGGCCTGGAGCTGGAGGTCCGGGTACGCCGGCTGGGCCCGTACCGGCCGACGGTCGGCGGTGGGCTGGCCGCGACCACGGACCTGCTGCAGGCGCCGAGCACGGCCGTCGTCGCCTACAACGACCTGCTGGCGATCGGCCTGATGCGCGGTCTGGACCGGGCCGGCGTACGGGTGCCGCGGGACGTCAGCGTGGTCGGCTTCGACAACGTCTTCGGCTCCGACTTCTGCACCCCGGCCCTGACCACGGTCGCGGCGCCGCTGCGGGCGCTGGGCACGGCCGCGGTGGAGCAGCTGCTGGCCCAGCTGCGCGGCGTCCCGCCGCGGACCGGGAAGCCCACGGTGTTGCCGGTGCGGCTGGTGGTGCGCGACTCGACCGCTCCCCGCAGCCGGCGCAAGACCCTGGCCTGGGGCACCGGGAGCGGCGCCGCCCCGGGCCCGGCCGGTGCGAGCGGGACCGGGTCGGAGGTCGCCGACCGCCCGGCGCCGGGCTGACGGCTCAGCGGACTCCCTCGGCGACCGGCTCGGGCGCGCCGCCGAAGAGGTCCGCGACCGCCTCCAGCGCCCCCACCAGCCGCGGCACCGCCATCCGGGACCGCGCGTAGACCGGGACCAGGGCGGGATCGGGACGGACCAGGCCGGCCTCCGGGGCGGCCGTGCCGCCGAGCGCGGCCGTGCCGCCGAGCGCGGCCGGGGCGCCGAGCACGGCCGGGGCGGCCGGGGCGCCGAGCGCCGCGGGCGCGTCCTCCAGCCGGGGGCTCAGGCCCAGCGCGTACAGGCCGAGGGCGGCGGCACCGAGGGCGGTGCCTTCGGCGTCGCCGAGCGCCAGCACCGGCCGGTCGAGGGTGGCGGCCAGGACCTCCCGCCACAGCGGCGACCGGAACGCCCCGCCGGTGACCCGGACCGAGGTCACCGGCTCGATCCGGTCCAGCCGGTCGACGATCACCGACAGCTGCAGGCAGACCCCCTCCACGGCCGCGCGGACCAGGTGCCCGCGGCGGTGCGTCCGGCGCAGCCCCAGGTACGCGCCGGGCAGATCGGGGTCCCAGAGCGGGCCGCGCTCGGACAGCAGGTAGGGAAGCATCACCAGGCCGTCGCTGCCGGCCGGGACCGCGGCGGCCAGCTCCAGCAGCTGCTCGTCGACGGACGGCTCCCCCGGGCCGTCGGCGAGGTCGGGGGCGAGCGCGCTGCCGGCCCAGCGGATCACGATCCCGCCGTTGCTCACCGCGCCCCCGACCACCCAGGCCGAGTCGGTGAGCGCGTAGCAGAACAGGCTGCCGTCCGGATCGGCCGGCGGCCGCGGAACGACCACGCGCACCGCCCCGCTGGTGCCGAGCGACAGCCCGGCCACGCCGCGGGACATCGCCCCGGTGCCGAGGTTGCCCAGCGGACCGTCACCGGCGCCGACCACGACCGGGAGGCCGGCCGGCAGCCCGGTCCGCTCCGCCACCCGCCCGGCCAGGGCGAGCACCGCGGTGGTGGGCAGCACCTCGGGGAGCTGGTCCAGCCGGACGCCGGCCAGCCGGGCCAGGGCCGGGTCCCAGGAGCGGGTGGCGAGGTCGAGCAGCCCGGTGCCGGACGCGGAGGACAGCTCGGTGACCAGGGTGCCGGTGAGGCGCTGGAGCACGTAGTCCTTCAGCCCGACCCACCAGCGCACGGCGGCGCAGAGGTCCGGCTCGTGCCGGGCGAACCACATCAGCTTGGTCAGCGGTGTCATCGAGTGCACCGGCGTGCCGCTGGTCCGGTGCAGCGCGGGCGCCCGGCCGGACTCCTGCAGCTCGCGGGCCTCGTCCCGGGCCCGCCCGTCGGCCCAGGTCACCAGCGGGGTGAGCGGGCGCATGGCGGCGTCCAGCCCGATCAGGCCGTGCATCGCCGTGCTGACCGACAGGGCGACGACCTCGCTGGTCCCGGCCGCGGCGGCGCAGTCCGCGAGCGTGGCCGACACCGCGGCGAGGATGTCCTCGGGGTCCTGGACCTGCCAGCCCGGCCGCGGTTCCAGCAGCGGATACTCCCGGGCCGCGACGTGCCGCCACGGGGTGCCGAGCCCGAACGCCACCGCCTTCGTCGAGGTCGTCCCGACGTCGAGACCGAGCACCACCTGCGCGGGCGGACCGGGGCTGCCGGGACCGAGCACCACCTGCGGGGACGGACCGGGGCTGCCGGTCACGAGCGGCCCAGCTCCGTCGCGGCGTCGACCACCGCGGCGAC
>DATINN010000118.1:0-1901 GCA_035474175.1 Mycobacteriales bacterium
GGCGCGACCGGCGCGACCGGCGCGGCCGGCACAGGGAGCGCGGCCGGCGCGGCGGAGCTGGCCGCCCCGGACGGGCACGCGCTGCTGGCCGCGGTCCTCACCCCGCACCTGGCCAGGATCTCGGCCGACCCAGGCGCGGCCGCCGAGGCCGCCGGACGCCTGTGGGACCCCGACCGCACCGCCGCCGCGGCGACGACCCCCGCCTCCGGGGCCGATCCCATCGCCGCGGTCACCGCCCTGCTGGACGAGACCGGCTTCGCCCCGCAGACGGTCCGCGACCGGGACGGCTGGCGGATCCTGCTGCACCGCTGCCCGTTCCACACGATGGCCAGCCAGCACCCGGAGATCGTCTGCCGCCTCCACCTCGGCCTCCTCCAGGGCGCCGTCGACCGGCTGGGCCACGACGGCGGCCAGGTCCGCCTGCAACCGTTCCTCGCCCCCGGCCTGTGCGAGGCCTTCGTCCCCCTCACCACCGACCGCCCGGACCACCACTGAGCACCCGTCGTACGGGGACAGGCGTCAGGTGCCGCTCAGCTCCGCCAGCCGGGCCGCGCCCGGTGCGGACCAGGTCCGCAACTGCTCCAGCGCGTCGTCCAGCGCGGCCGAGCCCGGGTGTCCGGGCGGGACCCGGGCGGGGTTGATCGCGACCCGGTTGCTCCAGTCCGCGATGTCGGGCTCGGCGCCGAAGGACGCCACCGCCCGGGCGCCGCGGGCGTTCATGGCGGCCCAGTCCGCCAGCGTGTTGCCGAACGAGGAGGGCGGGCACAGCGCGTTCTTCCGGGCGTCGTCGTCGCGGGTCGCCTCGACGTAGCCGACCAGCGCGGCGCCGAAGCACGGGAAGCCGGCCCGCACCGGCTGCACCGTGATGGCCTCGGGTCCCCAGATCGGCCGCCGGGGCTTGTTCTTCAGGCCGTCGGCGGCGCAGTTCACCACGAGGGCGTCCGCGGCGACGGTGACGGCGCCGTCCGCGAGCTCGATCCGGCCCGGCCGGGCCGCGACGACGTGCCCGAGGCGTACGACGTGCTCGATGCCGCGCAGCAGGTCGAGCTCCCAGGTCCCCAGCGTCGGCGCCTTGGCCATCGTCGGGGTGACCGAGCGGTCGATGCGCAGCATGGTGCCGGCGTCCTCGAGCCCGAGGAACCACTCGTCCAGCGAGGTCGCGGCCGCGGCCCGGCGCATCAGGTCGGCGACCATGCCCAGGTAGACGGCCGGGTCGGGCTGCACCACGGCGCGGTTGAGCATCCACGGGTCCCGGGGCCGGATCCAGCAGAGGGCGTCGGCGTCGACGCCGCGGCCCAGCAGCCACACGCAGGCGTCGGTGGCGGTCTTGCCGGAGCCCACGATCACGTACTGGCTGGCCGCTCCGGCCCGCAGCGGCAGGTCGTTGACCGGCACGACCTGCGCACCGTCGACCGCGAACCGCGGCGGCTCCTCGGCCGGGATGTCCGGGGCCAGGTAGCGGGCGTCGACCACCCGGCAGCCCGCCGGGACCTCGTAGCGCTGCCCGGACCCCGACGCGGCGAACGTCCGGTCGCCCAGGTATTCGCAGCCGGCGAAGAGCTCGACCCGGCCGGTGCCGCGCAGCCGCTCCAGCACGCCGTCGTAGTAGGCGCAGATGGTCGGCTGGTCGGCGCGCACCTGCAGCCCGGCCTCCGGCCCGTCGGTCTGGAGGGCGCCGCCGCCGAGCACCGTCGACGCCACCCCGTAGAAGCTGGACGCCTGGTGCAGCCGGACGAACGGGTACGCCGCGCGCCAGTGCCCACCCGGACCGTCGCGGCGGTCCACCATCACGACCCGCACGTCGGCGTGCCCGACCAGCGCATCGACGAACGCCATCCCCGCGGCCCCCGCGCCGACCACCAGGTAGTCGGCCTCAACCCTGCGCGCCGTCACCACGGCCC
>DATINN010000119.1:0-3766 GCA_035474175.1 Mycobacteriales bacterium
CTGCTCCAGCCACGGATAGTGGCCGCAGTCCTCCAGCACGACCGCGCGCCCGTGCGGGAACAAACCGGCCACGGCGACGACCGGGGCGACGCCGACGAGCGCGTCGGCGGCGCCGGCGATGACCAGGGTCGGTGCGGTCACCGCGCGCAGCCGCGGCACCAGGTCGGCCGGTCCGTCGCCGGTCAGGAAGGCGACCGCGGCGGCCAGCGAATAGCCGCCGGCGGACGCGTGGGCGCGGGTGGTCTCGTTCCAGCTCGCGTAGCCGACCGGTCCGGCGGCCGCCTGCCAGGCGTCGAAGCCCTCGTCGCCGTCGCCCTGCGGCCCCTGCTCCAGCGCCGCCAGCGCATCGGCGAACCCCGGCTGGCCCCGTCGCGCCGCCGTCAGCGCCGGCACGTCCGAGGGCACGTCGACCAGGTACGCCGCGGGCGGCGTGATCAGCAGCAGGCCCGCGACCCGGTCCGGGAAGCGGGCCGCGTACGCCAGCGCCAGCCGGGTCCCGGCCGAGTGCCCGACCAGCACGCACCGCGGCAGGCCCAGCTCCTGCCGCAGCCGCTCGACGTCCCCGACCTGCTCCCAGCGCGAGGCCAGGGGCGCGCCGGCCGACCCGCCGACGCCGCGCAGGTGCGGCAGCACCAGCTCGCGCCGGGCGTCCAGGCCGGCGAGATCGCCGAGGTAGTCCGGGTGCCGGCCGGCCCCGCCGGCGAGCACGATCAGCGGCGTACCCGACCCGCGGGTGTCGTAGTGCAGCGGGGCGTCGTCGTGGCCGCGGTAGGAAGGCATCGGCTCTAGCATCCCGCCATGGGTCTAGACCTTTTCGCAGGTATGCCGGTCAGCGACTACGCCACCGCCACGGCCTGGTACGAGCGGTTCCTCGGCTCCGCGCCGTCGCTCCTGCCGAACGACATCGAGGCGGTGTGGGAGGTCGGTGAGCACCAGTACGTCTACATCCTGGTGCGGCCCGCGGACGCCGGCCACGGCCTCCTCACCCTCTTCGTCGACGACCTCGACGACCTCGACGACCGGATGTCCGCGATCGCCTCCCGCGGTCTCGAACCGACGCAGCGCGAGACGTACGACAACGGCGTGCGCAAGGTGACCTTCCACGACCCCGACGGCAACGAGATCGGCTTCGGCGGCCGCCCGGCGTCGTAGCGGACCGGTCCCACCCGCCGCGTCCCCGTGCCTGACCGGGTAATCGGGTAGCAGGTGTGGGTCATGCTGGGTTCGTGAGCTGGGACGAGCGGTTGGCAGCGGGCTACGAGGCGTGGGCGGCGCGGATGACGGCCGACGTCGGCTTCTACGTCGGGCTGGCGGAGGCGGCCGACGGGCCGCTGGTCGAGCTGGCGGTCGGCACGGGACGGGTCGCGATCCCGGTCGCGCGGGCGACCGGGCGGTCCGTGCTCGGGATCGACTCCTCCCCGGCGATGCTGGCCCTGGCCCGGACGGCCGCGGCCGAGGCGGGCGTGCGGCTGGACCTGCGCGAGGGCGACATGCGGGAGCTGACCGTGGACGAGCCGGCCGCGCTGGTCTACTGCCCGTTCCGGGCGTTGCTGCACCTGCCGACCTGGGCCGACCGCCGCCGCACGTTCGAGCGGGTCGCGGCCGCGCTCCGCCCCGGCGGCCGCTTCGCCTGGAACGTCTTCGCCTTCGACCACCGGGTCGCCGCCGAGTTCGACGGGCGGCACCAGAGCGCGCCGAGCGGGCACACCAACCACTACTCCGTCGGCGACAACCGCATCGACATGGTGCACGACGACGGCGCGGTCAGCAGGCTGTGGTGGGCGACGAAGAACGAGTGGTTGGGGCTGATCGACGTCGCCGGCCTGCAGGTCGAGGCCCTGTACGGCGGCTTCGCCGGGGAGCCGTTCACCGACGACAGCAACGAGTACGTGTTCGTCACCCGCCGTCCGTGAACTGGACGGGTGATCGGCGGGACTGTTGACTGGTAAACCACTCGGCTGCTGTGGAGGTTGACGTGCCCCTTCTCGATGGTGACGGCTGGCAGGGCAAGATCTGGTCCGGCGCCTGGACCGACGGCTCCGGCGAGGCGTACGACGTGGTGTCGCCGTCGACCGGCGAGACCCTCGGCCGCTCCGGCCTGGCCACCCCGGCCGACGTGCAGACCGCGGCGGCCCGGGCGGCGGAGGCGCAGCGGGGCTGGGCCGCGCTGCCGTACGTGGAGCGGGCCGCGGTGCTGCGCCGCGCCGGCGACCTCTGGAACGCGAACGCCGAGGAGATCAGCGGCTGGCTGATGCGCGAGGCCGGCGCGATCGGCCCGTTCGCCGGCTTCCAGGTGATGACGTCGGCGGAGGAGTGCTACGAGGCGGCCGCGCTGGCCTCGGCCCCGTACGGGGAGCTGCTGCGCTCGGCGCTGCCCCGGCTGTCGATGGCGCGGCGGCTGCCGGTCGGGGTCGTCGGCGTGATCGCGCCGTTCAACGTGCCGACGATCCTGTCGATCCGGGCGGTCGCGCCGGCCCTGGCGCTGGGCAACGCGGTGCTGCTCAAGCCGGACCCGCGCACGGCGGTCAGCGGCGGAGCCGTGCTGGCGTCGATCTTCGAGCAGGCCGGGCTGCCGGCCGGGCTGCTGCACGTGCTGCCCGGCGGGGCGGACGTCGGGTCCGCGCTGGTCACCGAGCCGGCGGTGCGCGTGATCTCCTTCACCGGCTCGACCGCGGCCGGACGCTCGGTGGCGGCGCTGGCGGCGCAGCACCTCAAGCGCGTGCACCTGGAGCTCGGCGGCAACTCGGCGCTGCTCGTGCTCGACGACGTGGATCCTGACGCGGCGTCGTCCGTGGGTGCGTGGGGTTCGTTCGCGCACCAGGGGCAGGTGTGCATGACGGCCGGGCGGCACCTGGTGCAGTCCGGGATCGCCGACGACTACGTGTCCGCGCTGGCCGGCCGGGCGTCGCAGCTGCCTGTCGGCGACCCGGTGTCCGGGCAGGTCGCGCTCGGTCCGGTGATCGACGCCGGGCAGCGCGACCGGATCCACTCCCTGGTGACGCGGTCGGTCGACGCCGGTGCGCGGCTGGCGAGCGGCGGGACGTACGAGGACCTCTTCTACCGGCCGACCGTCCTGGCCGACGTGCCGGTGACGGCGCCGGCGTTCTCGGAGGAGATCTTCGGGCCGGTCGCGCCGGTGGTCCGCTTCGACACGGTCGACGACGTGGTCAAGCTGGCCGCGGACTCCCCGTACGGGCTGTCGCTGGGGATCCTGACCAAGGACGTGATGCGCGCGCTGGAGATCGCCGAGCGGATCCCGAGCGGGCTCGTCCACATCAACGACCAGACCGTCAACGACGAGGCCACGATCCCCTTCGGCGGCGTCAAGGACTCCGGCACCGGCGCCCGCCACGGCGGCGCCGCCGCCAACCTCGACGCCTTCACCGACACGCAGTGGCTCACCATCCGCGGCACCCTCCCCCAATACCCGATGTAAACGACCACCGGCGGCACCCGGCTCTATCCTGGTCAGGTGACCGCGGCGCACGACTACTCGGATCTCCACCGGCTGATCGACCGGCTGGAGCCGGAGCAGGCTGCCGAGCTGAAGGAGCACGCGCTGCGGCTGGTGAAGACCGGGTCGGGGAGCTCGAAGACCTGGTCGAACAGCGCCAGGTCGTGCTGGATGGTCGGGCTCTGGAAGGCGTCGACGATGACGATCGTGCGACCGGCGCCGTCGGCCTTGACCTTGTCGATGCCGTACGCGGCGCGGATCAGGGCCGGGCCGAAGCACTGGCCGGACGGCTGCGTCTGGCAGCTGAAGGTC
>DATINN010000120.1:0-5360 GCA_035474175.1 Mycobacteriales bacterium
CGCCGAGCCGAACCCCACCAGGGCCGGCGTGCCGGCCGCCGACAGCACGACGTTGGCCGGGGTGATGTCCCGGTGCGTCACGCCGCGGCCGTGCATCCCGGCCACGGCCCGGGCCAGCGCCGACCCGAGCTCGACCAGGGCGTCGGCCGCCAGCGGCGCCGGCACCTCGGCCAGGCTCGTGCCGCCCAGGTCGGCCAGCACGACCGAGCCCGGGTACCGCGGCTCGTCCAGCAGCTGGGGCAGCCCGGGCAGCCCGCGCAACCGCTCCAGCTTCGCCTGCTCCAGCCGCAGCCGGCGCTCGGCCTCCGGGCCCAGGAACTCCTTGCGGATGACCGTCCGTCCGGGCAGGAACAGCCGGGTGACGCGGGTGCCGGCGGTCGTCCGCAGCACCTCGGCCGTACCGGACGGGTCTCGGGCCGGCTGCGTCCCGCCTGTCTCCATCGGACGCCTCCGGGGTCGGTCGGACGCACCGGTGCCGTGCCTACGCCGGGTCGGCCCGCGGGCGCAAGGGCCGGGCCACGGGCTAAATCGGTCCGGCGCCGAATCACCCCATGTTTCTCCCTGGTTCTCTCCCCGGGCGGTGGCGCCGTCCCGTCACGCCGGCCGGCCCTGGGCGTACGGGCCGGGAAGGGCCCGGTCGACCTCGTGCCGCGAGGCGATGCCGAGCTTGGTGAAGACGTTGTGCAGGTGGTATTCGACGGTGCGGGGGCTGAGGAACAGCCGGGTGCCGATCTCGGGGTTGGACAGGCCGTCGCGGGCCATGCCGGCGATCTGGGCCTCCCGGGCCGTGAGCTGCCCGAGGTCGGCCACCGTGCGGGCGCGCGCCTTCTCGCCGGTGGCGGCGAGCTCGTGGCGGGCGCGCTCGGCGAAGGCGCCGGCGCCGGCCGCGGCGAACGCCTGCTCGGCCGCCCGGAGCTGCTCGCGGGCGTCCGCGCGCCGCCGGCCGCGGCGCAGCCACTCGCCGTAGCGCAGCCGGGCCCGGGCCAGCTCCAGCCGGATCCCGGTACGGCCGAGCCGGTCGATCGCCTCCCGGTAACCGGACTCCGCGCCGTCGTCGTCGCCGTCGCTGAGCAGCGCGCGGGTCCGGGCCTGCAGCCCGAGCGCCCAGTCGGTGCCGCCGGCGCGCGTCGTCACCGCCAGCCGGGCCACGGCGTCGGCGGCGAGGTCGCGGGCACCGAGGCGGACGGCCGCCTCGGCCAGCTCGGCCAGCCCCCAGTGGGCCGCGGCCAGGCCGGGCGCGCCGGCCGTGGCCCGCTGCGCCTCGGCCAGCGCGTGCTCGTAGCAGCCGAGGCTGTTGGACAGCACGGCGTTGGCCGTGTGCGCCATGGTGGAGCCGATCCCGCCACTCTCGTCCGGGCCCTCGTCCGGGCCCTCGTCCGGGCCCGGGGCCGTCGCCATCGCTGGCGCCGTCGCCGGGGCCGGCGCCTCGGTGGCCCGGCCCGGGCGGAGCAGGTCGTGCTCCCAGCCCTGCCACGCCGCCAGCCAGAGCGCGCCCTCCGGAACGGCGGTGCCGACCGTGGCCGCCTCGTCCACCAGCGTCGCGGCCACGGGCAGCCGCCCGCGCAGCACCTCGACCACGATCCGGGTGTCGAGCGCGCGGGCCAGCTCGCCCGGCCCGCCGGCCGCCCGGGCGGCCGTCACCCGGCGCTCGGTCAGCACGTCCCAGCTCTCGTCGTCCCACAGGTCCGCGGCCAGCACCGCGGCCAGCCGCAGCCCGGCCGGCGCCGCCTCGGTCGGGAGCTCCGACCGGAGGACCGCGCGCAGCGCGCGCCGGGACAGCGGTGCCGCCGCCGCACCCCCTTCGATCAGCCGTGTCGTCACCGCGTCGAGCAGCAGGTCGACCGGGGACGGGCGGCCCGGTGCCGGCACCCGCCACGCCGCCCGGGCGATCCGGACCGCCTCCGCGGGCTCGGCGGCCAGGGCCGCCGCCACGGCCTCCAGGAACGTCGCGCGGGCCAGCTCGGCGTCGAGCGGCTCGATCCGGCGGCCGGCGGCCAGCAGCAGCGGCGCGGCCCGCTCGCCGGGGCGGCCCGCGGCCAGCCGCGCGTGCAGCAGGTCGACCCGGGCCTGCTGCAGCGCGTCGAGCGGCCCGGCCGCCGCGACCGGCAGCAGGGCCGCCGCGGCGCCGGTCGCGTCGATCCGGACGGCGGCCTCGGCGGCGGCCAGCGCGCGGTGCGCCCGCCGGTCCGCCGCCGGGGTCAGCTGCGCCGCCCGGTCCAGGAACGCCGCGGCCGCGGCCGGGCCACCGCGGACCCGTGCCCGCCCGGCGCAGCGTTCCAGCTCGGCGGCGACGTCCTCGTCCGGTTCGCGGATCGAGTGGGCCCGGTGCCAGGCCCGCCGGTCGGCGTCGGCCACCGGGTCGGTGACGGCCGCGAGCAGGCCGTGGGCGCCGCGGCGCTCGTCCGCGGAGGCCGCCCGCAGGACGGCCGACCGGATCGACGGCGGGCGGAAGGTCACGTGCGTGCCCCACCGCAGCAGCCCGCCGAACGGGCCCGGGCCGGGCTCGTCCGGCGCGACCCCGAGCCGGGCCGCCGCCCGGGACAGCAGCGCCGGGTCGCCGGTCGGGTCGACGGCGGCGGCCAGCAGCAGCCGGCGGGTGTCCGGCGGCAACGCCGCCAGCCGCTCCCGTACGGCGTCCGCGCCCCGGTCCGCGGTCTCGTCCGGGTACGGGAGGCCGAACCCGCCGGCCAGCCCGGCGGGGTCGCAGCTGCGAGCCAGCTCCAGCAGCGCCGACGGGTTGCCCCGGGTCTCGGCCACGATGCGGTCGCGCACCCGCTCGTCCAGCGGCCCGGGCAGGGCGGCGGCGAGCAGGTCCCGCGCCGGGCCGGGGTCGAGGCCGCCGAGCGCAAGCCGCGGGAGGCCGGCGAGCGCGGGGTGGGCGGCCGGGTCGCGGAGCGCGAACACCAGCCCGACCGGCTGGTCCGCCAGCCGCCGGGCGGCGAAGGCCAGCGCCTGCGCCGACGGGTGGTCCAGCCACTGCGAATCGTCGATCACGCAGATCAGCGGCTGCCCGGCGGCGGCCTCGACCAGCAGGCTGAGCACGCCCAGGTGCAGCAGGAACGGGTCCGGGGCGGGACCGCTCCGCAGCCCGAACGCGATGCCGACGGCGTCGGCCTGCGGGGCCGGGATGCGGTCGAGCCCGGGCAGCAGCAGCGTGCACAGCTGGTGCAGGCCGGCGAAGGCGAGCCCGGCCTCGACCGGCACCCCGGCCGACCGGACCACCCGGCCGCCGGACGCGGCCGCGACCAGGTGGTCCAGCAGCGCGGACTTGCCGATGCCGGCCTCGCCCGACAGCACCAGCACCCGGCTGCTGCCGAACCGGACGGTCTCGGCCAGCCGGGTCAGCTGCTGGCACTCGGCCTGCCGCCCGCGCAGCACGGGCCCGGGGGCGGCCACCGGTGCGCTCGGGCGGCGGGACGGCTTCCGCGCGGCCGGGTACGCGTCGATTCTCGGCATGAGGACACGGTCCCCGCCCGCCGGGCGCCTGTCCTCACCACCAGCGCCCACCCCGGCTACCGGTCAGCCGGAATACCGGCCCTCAGCCGCCGGGGACGACCGTCGTCAGCTTCTCCCGGAGCCAGGCCGCGGTCATGGCCAGCGTGTCCGGCCGGTCGAACTCCGGTCCCTCGTGCCCGGCGCCGCCCAGCAGCAAGAACCGGCTGTCGGCGCCGGCCCGGCTCAGCGCCCCGTGCAGCGCCTCCCCTTCCGACGGTGCGACGACGTGGTCGCGGTCGCCGTGCGCGATGAGGAACGGCGGCGCCTGCGCCGAGACCCGGGTGAGCAGGCTGAGGTCCCGGGCCCGGTCGGCCGCGGCGGCCACGGAGCTCACCCCGAGCAGGCCGGCCTCGAACGCGTACGGCAGGAGGCGGGCCTCGACGTCGCTGCGGGAGCCGGACGCGAGCAGGTCGGACTGACCGAACCAGTGCACGACCGCCTGGACCGCGCTGGACCGGTCCAGGTTCCCGCCGACGGCGCCCTCGCACCGCGCGTCGCCCGCGGTCAGGGCCAGCAGCGAGCCCAGGTACGCCCCGGCCGAGGCGCCCCAGACCCCGATCCGGTCCGCGCGCAGGCCCAGGTCCGGGCCCTGCGCGCGCAGCCAGCGGACGGCGCCCTTCAGGTCGTGCAGCTGGTCCGGGAACACCGCGCCGGGCACCAGCCGGTAGTCGGCCGCGGCCACCGTGACGCCGAGGGCGGCCAGCGGGGCGAGCCGGCGCGCACCGTCGTCGGCCCGGTCCCCGCTGCGCCAGCCGCCGCCGTGCACGTACAGCACGAGCGGCGCGTCGGCCTGCGGGGCCCGGTAGAGGTCCAGCCGGAGCGGGACCCCGCCGGCGGTGGCGAACCGGAGACCGCGCTCGACCGTCATGGCGCCACGACGATGGTCCGGCGGGTCTTGTCGGTCGCCGCGCGACTGCGCCGCGGCCTCACCGGTCGCCCCCGGCCGGCCGGCGCCCGAACGGCCAGCGCCGGCCGACCGCGACGTGCAGGATGACCGCGGTCGCCAGCGCGTTGAGGGACGCGTGCTCGACCCAGTCGTCGGTGCCGACCCGGCGCAGCGGCAGCGCGCCGGCGGCCGCGTCCAGCGCGACGGCCAGCCCGGCGGCGAGGGCGAGCGTGGCCAGCAGCAGCGCGACCCGTTCGACCGGGGCGGGCAGGAAGCGCAGCCAGCCCTCGAACAGCATGCCGAACAGCAGGCCGGCGGCGATGAAGCAGCCGCCGGCCGCGGCGATCCGGACGGGACCGAACCCCAGCACCCGGTGGGCGAGGACGTAGCCGACGATGCCGCCGCCGACCACGGCGACGTGCGCGGTGACCAGGCGCGCGGCCCGGCCGGGGATCCGGGCGAACGGCCACCCTCGCCAGGTGACGCAGCAGAGCACCTGGCCGGCGCCGATCAGCACCAGCACCGCACCGAGGTCGGCACCGGGCACCGGTCCGGAGCGGGCGGTCACGGCCGAGCCGGCCGGCGGCACGACCTCGACCAGGGTCAGGTAGAGGACCAGCGCGACGGCCCAGGACAGCAGCACCGCCAGCAGCCCGGCCGGCACCGGCCGCCGGCCGCGCAGCGGCCACCCCTCGCCGACCAGCGTGATCTCCAGCATGGCGATGAAGGCCAGGCCGGCCAGCGGCAGGGTCGCCGGGAAGGTGGGCACGTGCCCGGGACCGGGGGAGGGGTCCAGGAGGGCGGCGGGGTCGAGACGGCCGGCCAGCGCCTGGCCGGCCGCGGTCAGCACGACCGCGCCCACCGCGATCAGCGCGGTGTCGGCCCAGCCGGACCACGCCGCCCGCAGCCGGGTGCCCGGCCAGTCCTCCCACCAGAACGCGACCGTGACGACGAGCGGCAGCGAGTACGTCACCAGCGG
>DATINN010000121.1:0-9688 GCA_035474175.1 Mycobacteriales bacterium
ACAGCGCAGCCAGGCCCTCCGACAGCAGGACGACGCCGAGCACGGCCAGGACGGCGGCCATGATCAACGCGCTGTTGCTCGCCATCCACCGGTCCGTCGCCTCCAGCACGGGCCCGGACCGGTCCCCGAGCGCCCGGCGCAGCAGCGCCGGCCCGGCCACGCCGAGGCTGCCGACCACGACGAACACGGCCAGGGCGACGACCTGGTCGGCCACCCGCGACGTCGCGTCCGAGATCGACACCGCCGCCGAGACGGTGATCACGACGTTCTTCGGGTTCGCGGCCGCCATCAGGAACGCGAGCCCGAAGGCCTTCGCCGCGGTCAGCGAACCCACGGCGGCCACCCACCCCGGGATGTCGGGTGCGCGGCCGTCCCGGGGCCGTCCGGACCACTTCCGCACGGCCAGCGCGAGCAGCAGCACCCCCAGCGCGACCTTCGCCCAGCCCACCCAGCGGGGCGACGGGCCGCCCGGTGCCGCGACGTCCACGGCGGCGACCACGGCGCCACCGACGACCGCCAGGCCCAGCATCCATCCGCCCACGAAGGCACCCGACACGGCGGCCGGACGCCTGGTGGCCAGGACCAGGGTCACCAGCACCGTCGGCAGCGCCGCCAGCAGCAGGGCGACCGCGGCTATCAGCGACTCGCCGACCGCCGTACCCATGGGCGAGTTCCCCTCGTCCCGGCGGGCTCCCGCCCGGCAACGCTGCTGTCCTTTGTGGACGGTAAAGCCCCGAGCGGGCGGCGGCCTCGTTCGTTTCGGGTGACCGGCGCCGGCGGGGCCGGCCCGCGCGCGGCCGGCAGCGGCCCCGCGAGGGCACGGGCCGTCCGGACGCGGACGGGAGCCCGGGAAGGTCCGGGGCGGGCTCATGCCCTCCGGGTGACGCCGGAGCGGGTCGCCTGACGGAGCCTGTCCGGAACAGGACCGCGACCCGGGAGGATCCGTGACGGCGTGCTACGAGATCCGACTCCGTTCCCGATCGGCGGCCGATTGCGCGGACTGGTTTCCCGATGTCGACCAGCACACGGACGGCACGGTCCTCCTGCTCCGGGCGGAGCTGGACCAGGCCGCCCTGCACGGGCTGCTGGAACGGGTCCGGGTCCTGCGCCTGGACCTGCTCGATGTGCGCAGGAGCAGGAGCGGACCACGCCGGGGCCCGGCGTGACCGGTCAGCCGTACGAGATCAGGGTGGTCGGAGTGCTCGGCCCGGCCGCCCGGGAGGCGTTCGCGGACCTGGCCGTCGACGTCGAGCCGACCGCCACCGTCCTGTCCGGCCGGCTGGACCAGCCGGGCCTGCACGCGGTGCTGGACCAGGTCCGCGCGCTCGGCCTGGAGCTGCTGGACATCAAGCAGGCGCCGGAGTCGGGCCCGGATCCGGGCCCGCTCACCCTGCGCGGATGAGCCGGTGTGCCGGCCCGGCATCGACCATGGTCCCGGCGCCGCATCCGCGCTGACCGTCCACACGAGACTCCGAGGAGCGCAGCATGCAGACGCTGACTGTCCGGCGGTTCGATGCTCCGAGCGGTGCCGATGCGGTGAAGACACTCGGATGACTGCCGGCGGTTCCGGCGGCCGGGCGGGCTGGTGGGCGGCCGTCGGCGCCGCTGCGGTCCTCGGGGGACTCGTCGGGGGTCTGCTCACCGCGGCCGTGGACCGGCGCGAGGACGGCTCGGTCTGCCCGGCCGCCACGGTGGCCGCCCGCGGCCTGCCGGCGGTGGTCACCATCCAGGCCCAGGGCCCCAGCGGCGCCGGCACCGGGTCGGGGGAGGTCATCCGGGACGACGGCCACATCCTCACCAACGACCACGTGATCTTCCCGGCCGGCGCGGCCGGGACGGCCGGGCGGGTCGGTGTCGTCTTCGACGACGGGAGCTCCGCACCGGCCCGGATCGTGGGCCGGGATCCCAGCACCGACCTCGCCGTCATCAAGGTGGACGCCGACCACCGGTTGTCCACGATCGCGATCGGCTCCTCGGCGCGGCTGTCGGTCGGCCAGCCGGTCGTGGCGCTCGGCGCTCCGCTCGGCCTGTCCAGCACCGTCACCAGCGGGGTGGTCAGCGCCCTGGGCCGGACCGTCCGGGTGCCGTCGGAGGCGACCGGCAGCGCGCTGCTGGCCGCGGCGATCCAGACCGACGCCGCCATCAACCCCGGCAACAGCGGCGGCGCGCTGGTGGACTGCTCGGCCCGCCTGATCGGCGTGCCGACCGCGGGCGCGACCGTGCCGGACGCGCAGGGCAGCTCCGGCGGCGGCAGCATCGGCATCGGCTTCGCCATCCCGGTGGACTCGGCCATGCGGATCGCCGACCAGCTGATCACCCGCGGCTCCGTCGACCACGCGTACCTCGGGGTGCAGGTCGCGCCGTTCCCGCCGCAGACGGGGGACCGGTCCGGGCTGTACGTCCTCGCGGTCACTCCCGGCGGCCCGGCGCAGGGCGCCGGCCTGCGCTCCGGCGACGTCATCACCGCGGTGGACGGCCGCGTGGCCGGCGACGCCGACGACCTCGACGTCATCTCCGTCACCCGCTCGCCGGGCGACCGGGTCCGGCTGACCTACCGGCGGGGTGGCAGCAGCGCCGACGCCGACGTCACGCTGACCGGCCGGCCCGCGCCGGCACGCTGAGAGGCAGGGTCGTCGGTGAGTGACATGGCCATCAGCTTCACCGTGCTCGGCGTCGTCGTCGTGTTGTTCGTCTGGAACCGGGCACCGGTGGAGCTGGTGGCCGTCGGCGCCGCGCTCACCCTGTACGCCACCGGGGTGCTTGACCTGAGCCAGGCGCTGGCCGGCTTCGGCGACCCGACGGTGATCTTCATCGCGACCCTCTTCGTGGTCAGCGAGGGTCTGGATGCCGGTGGGGTGACGGCGTGGGCCGGCCGGTGGCTGGTCCACCACGCCGGCGGCAGCCGCCGCCGGCTGGTCGTCCTGGTCATGGTGGTGGTGGCCGTGGCGACCGCGTTCATCAGCGTCAACGGTGCGGTGGCGGCGCTGGTCCCGGTCACGGTGATGGCGGCGGTCCGGTTGGGACAGTCGCCGTCCCGGCTGCTCCTGCCGGTCGTCTTCGCCGCCCACGCCGGGTCGCTGCTGGCGCTGACCGGGAGCCCGGTCAACGTCATCGTCTCCGACGCCGCCGAGGATGCCGGGGTCGGCCGGTTCGGCTACTTCGACTTCGCGCTGGCCGGCGTACCCCTGCTGCTCGGGACCATCGCGATCGTCCTGCTGTTCGGGGACCGGCTGGTGCCGGCCCGGACGCCGCGCAGCATCCCGCCCGACTTCAGCGACCACGCGCGCACGCTCGTCCGCCAGTACGGTCCGCGGGCCGGCGACCCGGCGCGGGAGCTGTTCACCCGGGACACCGGGGTGGCCGAGGTCGTCGTGCCACCCCGGTCCCACATGGTCGGTGCCACGGTCTTCCCGGGCATGGTGACCGACAGCGGGACGCTGGTGGTGCTGGCCGTGCAGCGGCAGGGCGAGGACCTCGGCACCGCCGAGACCGTGCTCGAGGCCGGTGACACACTGCTGCTGGAAGGCGGCTGGGACGCGTTCGCGGAGAACCTCGACGGCCCGGAGGTGCTGGTGATCGACCCGCCGGAGCTGGTCCGCCGGCAGACGGCGCCGATGGGGCGCCGGGGGCTGCTGGGCGCCCTGGTGCTGGGCGGGATGGTCGTGCTGCTGCTGGCCGGGGTGACGCCGGTGGTGGCCGGGCTGCTGGCCGCGGGGGCCCTGGTGCTGCTGCGGGTGCTGACCATGCCGCAGGCGTACCGGTCGGTGTCCTGGACGACGGTGGTGCTGGTCGCCGGCATGATCCCGCTGTCCACCGCGATGCAGCAGTCCGGGGCGGCGGAGAAGATCGCCGACCTGCTCGTGTCGGCCCTCGGCGGCGGCAGCCCGTACCTGCTGCTGCTCGGGCTGTGCGTGCTGACCGCGGTGCTGGGGCAGCTCATCAGCAACACCGCCACCGCGCTGATCGTCATTCCGGTGGCCGTGTCGGCCGCCGCGGACGCCGGGGTCTCGGCCCGTCCGCTGCTCATGGCCGTCTCGGTGGCGGCGGCCGCGGCCTTCCTCACCCCGGTGGCGACCCCGGCCAACCTGATGGTGATGGGGCCGGGCGGCTACCGGTTCGGCGACTACTGGAAGCTCGGGCTGCCCCTGCTGACGATGTTCGTGCTGGTCGCGACGTTCCTGGTCCCGCTGTTCTGGTCGTTCTGACCGATGCGCGGCGGGATCCTCCGGTGGTGACGGGGCCGGCCGGGCGGTCGGGTCCGCTCGGCCCGCGCTCCGCGCTCGCCGTCGTCGGCGGCGTCCTGGTCGCCGCCAACGTGCTCGACCACCGGGTGCTGCCGGACGCCCCGGTGCCGGTGGCGGCCGGGCTCGTCGTCGCCCTGCTCGGGGTCGCCCGGGCGGCCGGCCTGACCGCGGCCGACCTCGGCCTGGCCCGCGCGACCTGGGCGTGCGGCGTGCGCGTCGGCGCGGCCGCCGCGGCCGCCGTGCTGGCGGGGGCGACGGTGGTGCTGGCCGTGCCCGCGCTGCGGGACCGGGTGGCGCCGGCCGAGGACAGCTGGGCCGACGTCGCCGTACGGGTCCTGCTCGACGTGCCGTTCGGCACCGTGGTGCCCGAGGAGCTGGCGTTCCGCGGCGTCACCTGGGCGCTGCTGCGGCGGTCGGGGAGCGAGCGGTCGGCCACGCTGGTCTCGTCGGCGCTGTTCGGTCTGTGGCACGTCCTGCCGGCGCTGGGCGGGGGTCCGGCCAACGCCACGGTGGCCGGCGCGCTGGGGGAGGGGCCGGTGGCGGTGGCGGCCCGGGTCGCCGGCACGGTGCTGGTCACCGGCCTGGCCGGGGTGGTGTTCTGCCGGCTGCGGATCGCCTCCGGCAGCCTGCTGGCCCCGGCCACGCTGCACTGGGCGCTGAACAGCATCGGCGTGCTGCTCGTGCGGGTGGCCCCCGTCTTCTGACCGGGCGCCGGGCCGGGCCCCGTTCACCCGTTACGGATGACCCGGCGCGCGGCGCGCCGCCACGACACTGTCGCCGTGAGCGGAGTGGTGACGGACGGGCCGGGCAGCGACACTGCCGTGGTGGCGGAGGAGCGGCCGGCGAGATCCCGCCGGTGGTTCGTCTACACCCTGCCCGGCGCCTGGTCCGCGCTGGTGTTCGCGTGCCTGTCGTTCACCCCGTCCCTGCTGCCCCGCAGCAGCCTGGTCCAGGGCGTCGTGTGCGGCATCACCGCCGCGGTCGGGTACGGCGTCGGCGTCGTCCTGGCCTGGGTGTGGCGGGCCTTCGCCGACCGGGACCCGCGACCGGCCCGGCGCGGGGCGTGGCGGGTCTTCCTCGTGGCGGCCGTCGTCGCGCTGCTGGCGGCCGTGGTGCTCGGCCAGCACTGGCAGTCCGAGCAGCGAGACCTCATGGGGGTCGACGCGCCCAACCCGCTGTCCCTGCTGGCGCTGCCGGTGGTGGCGGCGCTGTTCTTCGTCGTGCTGGTCGGGGCCGGGCACGGCCTGCGCGCGGCGTACCTCTGGATCACCCGGCAGCTGAACCGGTGGATCGGTCCCCGGGCGGCCCGGGCGGTGGGCTGGATCGTCGTGGCCGGCACCACCGTGGCGCTGACCACCGGCGTGCTGGCCGACGGTCTGGTGTCGCTGGCCAACGACACGTTCTCGATCCGCAACACCATCACCCCGGACGGGGTGGTCCAGCCCACCGTCCCCACCAGGTCCGGCGGCCCCGGCTCGCTGGTCAGCTGGGACAGCCTGGGCCGGGAGGGCCGGGTGTTCGCCGGCGGCGGGTCGTCCGCGGCCGAGATCGCCGCGTTCACGGGCCGGCCGGCCAAGGAGCCGATCCGGGCGTACGCCGGGCTCGAGTCGGCGGACACCACGGAGCAGCGGGCCGAGCTGGCGGTCGACGACCTGGTCCGGGCCGGCGGCTTCGGGCGCGCCAACCTGGTCGTCACCACCACGACCGGCAGCGGCTTCGTCGAGCCGGCCGCGGCCACCGCCATCGAGTACCTGACCGGCGGCGACTCGGCCATCGTCGCCATCCAGTACTCGTTCCTGCCCTCCTGGATGTCCTACCTGGTCGACCAGGCGGTGGCCCGGGAGGCCGGCCGCGACCTGTTCGACGCGGTCTACCGGCGCTGGTCGGCGCTGCCGGCCGGGCAGCGGCCCCGGCTGTTCGCGTACGGCGAGAGTCTCGGGTCCTTCGGCGGCGAGACCGCGTTCAGCGGCGAGTACGACCTGAGCAATCGTACGAGCGGCGCGGTCTTCGCCGGACCGCCGAACTTCAACACGCTCTACCGCGAGTTCGTCGACGGCCGGGACCGGGGCAGCCGGGAGGTCGCCCCGGTCTACCGCAACGGGCGGATCGTCCGGTTCGAGGAGGACCCCGGCACGCCGGTCCAGCCGGAGTCGCAGCCGTGGCCGTCGCCCCGGGTGCTCTACCTGCAGCACCCGTCCGACCCGATCGTGTGGTGGAGCCCGGACCTGCTGTTCTCCCGGCCGGACTGGCTGAGCGAGCCGCGCGGGCGGGACGTCCTCGGCTCGATGGTGTGGCTGCCGGTCGTCACCTTCTGGCAGGTGTCGGCCGACCTGCCCATGGCCGGCGGGGTCCCGTCCGGGCACGGGCACAAGTACAACGTCGAGCACGTGGGCGCGTGGGACGCGATCCTGCAACCGTCCGGCTGGACCGCGGCCGACCTGGACCGGCTGCGCGCGCTCGTCCGCTGAACGGGCCGGCCCTGTCCGGTCCGGTCCGGTCCGGTCCGCGAAGAACTGCCACAAATCTGTATCGCAGCCCAAAACAAAGCAGCGTAAAGTACCCACTCGTAAGCGCTTTGAAACCACAGGGCTGTCGGGGTCGTGGTAGGGATGCCGTTGCCGGTCACGGATCTGCGCTTCTCTGTGCCGTTCCTGCCCCCGCAGCACCTGCCCCGCCCCCGGCTGCTCGCGACCGTCGACGCGGCCCGGAGCTCCGCGCTCACGCTCGTGTCGGCCGGGGCCGGTGCCGGCAAGACCGTCCTGCTCACCGACTGGGCCCAGCGGCTGGACACGCCCGTCGTCTGGCTCGCGCTGACCCGGGCCGACAACGACCCGCGCCGGTTCTGGCGACTGCTGCTGGAGGGCGGCCGCACCGCCGGTCAGGTTTACCCGCCAGCGGCGTGGACCAGCGGCCGGACGGTGGAGCTGCTCGACTTCGTCCTCGGCCGGGCGCCGCCCTCGCAACCCCGCCTCCAGGTCGTCCTCGACGACGCCCACGTGCTGACCGATCCGCAGGTCCTCGACGGCCTGGACCGGATCATCCGTCGCTGGCCGCACCGGATCAGGCTGCTGGCGACGGCCCGCAGCGACCCGCTCCTTCCGCTGCACCGCTACCGGCTGGCCGGGCAGGTCTGCGAGATCCGGGCCGCGGACCTGGCGATGACCGTCCCTGAGGCACGGGATCTGCTCCACGCGCACGGCCTGGCGCTGCGGGAAGACGATCTGCGCACCCTGGTCGACCGCACCGAAGGCTGGTCGGCCGGCCTGCGGCTGGCCGCGCTGCGGATGCGGGGGGCCGGCCGGCCGGCCGACTTCGTCGCCGACCTGGCCATCGACCAGAGCAGCGTGGGGGAGTACCTGACCGAGGAGGTGCTCGCCGTCCAGCCGGAGAGCGTCCGGCGCCTCCTCATCGAGACGAGCTTCCTCGACCAGGTCAGCGGGCCGCTGGCCGACGCGATCACCGGCGCCGACGACGGCGAGGCGGTGCTGACCGCGCTGGCGAGGAACAACTCGTTCGTGATCCCGCTGGACGCCGGGCGGACCGTCTTCCGCTACCACCAGCTCTTCCGCGAGATGCTGCGGCACCTCGCGGCGCGCGAGCCGGCCGAGCTCGTCCGCTCCCGCTACCTGGCCGCGGCCGAGTGCTTCCGGGAGCACGACGACCTCTCCAGCGCCCTGCGGTGGACCATCCGCTCCCGGGATCCCGGGGCCATCCGGTCCCTGCTGGTGCACGCCGGCCTGGCCGAGGTCTTCGTCAGCCGGCCGGAGATCGCTCCCGACGAGGTCCGCGGCCTGGGCGACGCCGTCTCCGCCGAGGACGCACCCGCTCCGGAGGGGCCGGAGGCCGATGTCGCCCGGTGGGCCGTCGCCGCCTTGGCCGCCGACACCGCGACCGCACCGGCCGAGCTGGCCCGACTGCCACCGCTGGGCGACGGCCCGGAGTCCGTGGCGGCCGACCTGCGGGTGACCGCCTCGCTGGCCGAGCTCATCCTCGGCCAGAAGGCCGGCGACATCGACCGGCTGGACGCGGCGGCCGAGCGGTTGTTGACCGAGCCGGAGCTGTCCGCGCCCGTACGGGACGTGCCGGGACTGCGGGCCAGCGTGCTGCTGGCACAGGCGCGGTCCCGGTTCACCGCCGGCCGGCTGCCCGAGGTCGAGCCCCTGCTGCACCGGGCGCTGCTCACGCTGGAGACCGACCAGGCACCGGAGGTGGAGCTGGACGTCGTGTCGATGCTGGCGTTCGTCTGCGTGTCCGCGGGCCGGCCCCGGCAGGCCGAGGACGCGCTGGACCGGGCCGCGGCGCTGCTCGCCGGGCGTCCGGAGCTGACCCGGCCGGTGATCCTCGACCTGGCCGTCGCCCGGCACGCCGAGGTCGCCGCCGACCTGACCGCGATGGGGGCGGCCGTGGGCCGGGTCCTCGCCGCCGGCCCCATCTACCCGGACAACGGCACCGCCGCGACCGTCGCCTTCGTGCAGGCGAGCTACCTCGCCGCCGTGGGCGACCTGCCCGCGGCCCGGACGGTGCTGCGGGACAACCGGGCCCTCAACAGCGGGACGGTCGGCCTGCTGGGAATCATGCGGGACTGCGCCCTGGCCGAGGTGGAGGTCCGGCTCGGCCGCCCGCAGTCGGCGCTGCGGCTGCTGGACCGCCACCGGCGGCCGCCGTTCGACGTCATCGCCGGGCTCCCGGCGGCCACGGCGTACCTGGCGCTCGGCGACCTGCGCCGGGCCGAGGCCAGCGTGCGCACGGTGCTGAGCACGCCGAGCCCGTTCGTCAGCCTGCGGCTGACCGTGGAGGCGCTGCTGTGCGAGGCCGCGATCGCCGTCCGGCGGGGCGCCGAGAGCCAGGCGGCGGAGATGCTGGACCGGGCGCTGCAGATGACCGACGGCGACCTCGCGCTGCCGTTCGTCCGGTCGGCGGACACCTTCGCCCCGCTGCTGGCCCGGCACCCGACCGTCGCGGCCCGCTGGCCCGCGGCCGTGTCCGGTCCCGTGCCGGCCGTCGTCCGGCCGCCCCGGACCGGCGGCCGGGAGCTGGCCGACCCGTTGACCAGTCGCGAGCAGGCCGTGCTGCGGCTCATGGCGACCAGCATGTCCACTGTGGACATGGCCGAGGAGCTGCACCTCTCGGTCAACACGGTGAAGACCCACCTGGCCTCGATCTACCGCAAGCTCGGGGTCGGGCGGCGTCGGGAGGCGGTGCTGCAGGCCCGGGACAACGAGCTGCTCTGACCCGGCCCAGGACCCGTTCGCCGGCGGCGGGTCAGTAGACGGCGCCGTAGTCGCCGGAGGTGCCGGGGGCGGCGCCGGTCATCGCCTCCACCAGGATCAGGGCGGCGGCGACCACGACCGCCACGACCGCCAGGCCGGCCAGCAGGGTCAGCAGGACCCGCAGCCGGTACGCCGCCAGCACGCTCATGGCGGCTGACACGCAGGCGCCGGCGA
>DATINN010000122.1:0-2996 GCA_035474175.1 Mycobacteriales bacterium
TTCCGATGCTGATCCGTCCGAGCCGTCCCGACGCGACCGCCCGGGCCTCGTGCTCGAGCCGTCGTCGATCACGGCGCCACCGTATCCGGCTCGCGGTCAGGTGGTTAGGTGTCTTCCTGTGACGTTCGGGTTCCCGCGCCGGCCCTCCGCGAAGGGACTGGCCATCCTCGCGCTGGTCGTCGTCGTGCTGTTCGTCCTCGTCGGCCAGCTGGGCAAGGCCGGGTCGAAGTCGGGCGGTCCGGGCTCCGGCGCGGCCGCCCCGCCGGCCACCGGCCCGGGGCCGACGCGCGGGCCGCAGGGTCCGGAGCAGGCGGGGGAGTGGACCTTCGACGAGGGCGCCGGGCGGGCCGCGGCCGACACCGCCGGCGGCAACCCGGTGGCGCTGCTGGCCGGGGCGTCCTGGGACCGCGACGGCAAGGCCGGGACGGCGGTCGCCTTCGACGGCACCCGCGGCTACGGGGAGACCAGCCGGTCGGTGCTCGACACGTCCGGCAGCTACTCGGTGGCGGCCTGGGTGCGGCTGGACCGGGTGCCGGCGGGGTTCGCGACCGCGGTCAGTCAGGACGGGGGACCGGACAGCGCGTTCGCGCTGCAGTACGTGCCCAGCGGCGCCTGGGCGATGAGCGGTCCGTCCGGCCGCGCGCTGTCCGCCTATCCGCCGGTACGGGGTCAGTGGACGCACCTGGCGGGCGTACGGGACGGGGCGGCCGGGACGTGGACGCTGTACGTGGACGGGGCGCGGACGGACTCGACGCCAACGCCGTCGGCGGGGTCCGGGTCGGCTGTGTCGTCGCCGACCTCGACTTCTTCCGGACCCACCCCGGCGGGTCCGGCCGGCCCGCTGGCGATCGGCCGGGGGCGCTCCAACGGCACGGCGACCGCGTTCTTCCCCGGCGCGGTCGACAGCGTGCGCGTCTACCAGGGCGCGCTGCGCGAGGAGGACGTGCTGAAGCTGTATCAGTCGGGTAGCTGAGGGTTGACCGGCCCAGCGCTGGGTCATGATCTGCGTGTGTCCCCCGACCTCGCCACCGCCGTCGCGACCGTGCGCGACCGTGCCGCCGCGCTCCGGCTCGGCCTGGAGGTGCCGGGCGCGGACGAGGCCCGGCGGTCCCGGCACGAGCTGGTCCGCCAGGTCGAGGACTACCTGCTGCCCCGGCTCGGCCGGCTGGACGCGCCGCTGCTCGCGGTGGTCGGCGGGTCCACCGGCGCGGGCAAGTCGACGCTGGTGAACACGCTGGTCGGGGCGCCGGTGAGCGCGGCCGGGGTGCTGCGGCCGACGACCCGCTCGCCGGTGCTGCTGTGCGCGCCCGGCGACGAGCGCTGGTTCGCCGACGGTCGCATCCTGCCCGGCCTGGCCCGCTCGTCCGGGCCGGCCGCGTCCGGCAACCAGTCACTGCAGCTCGTGCCGCACCCGGCCGTGCCGGCCGGGCTGGCCCTGCTGGACGCCCCCGACGTCGACTCGGTCGTGGCCGGCAACCGGGAGCTGGCCGCGCAGCTGCTGGCCGCCGCGGACCTGTGGATCTTCGTCACCACCGCCGCCCGCTACGCCGACGCCGTCCCGTGGGAGCTCCTGCACACGGCCCAGCGCCGCGGCACCGCGCTGGCCGTGGTCTGCAACCGGGTGCCACCGGCCGGGATGCGCGAGGTCATGACCCACCTGGGCCAGATGCTGCGCGAGGGCGGGCTGAGCCGGGCGGCGCTGTTCGGGGTGCCGGAGGTGCCGCTGACCGACGGCTTCATCCCGCCGCCGGCCGTCGCGCCGCTGAAGGACTGGCTGCTCGGGCTGGCCGCGGACGCGGTGGCCCGGGCCGAGGTCGTGCGCGCGACCCTGGACGGGGCGCTGCGCAGCATGTCCGAGCGGGTGCCGGCGCTGGCCCGGGCCGCGGACGACTCCTCGGCCGCGGCGGCCGCCCTGCTGGAGGACGCCGACACGCTCTACGCGGCGGCCGTCCGCGACGTCGACGACGGCGTCCGCGGCGGGTCGGTGCTGCGGGGCGAGGTGCTCGCGCGCTGGCAGGAGTTCGTCGGCACGGGGGAGCTGCTGCGCGGGCTGCAGTCCCGGGTCGGGCGGGCCCGGGACAAGGTCGTCTCCGTGTTCACCGGCCGGCCGATGGGCGACCAGGAGGTCGCCGAGGCGGTCGAGTCGAGCGTGGAGTCGCTGGTCCGGGCGGCGGCCGACCGGGCCGCGGAGCGTACGGCCGAGGCCTGGCGGGGCCGGCCGGGCGGGGCGGCGCTGCTGGGCGCGTCCCGGTCGGTGCTGGCCCGCTCGTCGCCCGAGTTCTCCGATCGGCTGCGGTCGGAGGTGCGGGCCTGGCAGGGGGACGTGCTCGCGCTGGTGTCCTCGCAGGGTGCACAGCGTCGTACGGCGGCCCGGCTGGCGTCCTTCGGCGTGAACGGTGCGGGGTTGACGGTCATGCTGCTCGTCTTCGCCCAGACCGGCGGGTTGACCGGGACCGAGGTGCTGGTCGCCGGGGGCACGTCGGCGCTGTCGCAGAAGGTGCTGGAGGCGGTGTTCGGCGACGGTGCCGTGCGGGCGCTGGCGACGCAGGCGCGGGAGGACCTGATCGAGCGGGTCGAGCGGCTGCTGGGCGCGGAGGCGGAGCGGTACCGGTCGCTGGTCGTGAGCAGCGCCCCCGATCCGACCGCGGCCGCGGCGTTGCGCGCGGCTGCAGCCGACCTGGAATCGGCTCGCCGTGCCACGTCCGCCGTCAGCCGCCCGGCGGCCCCGGCGACCCCGCCGCCGTCGCCCGCACCGCCGCGGAAGGTCTCCTGGTGGCGTCGTGTCTTCGAGGGCTGATCGGGGGCCCCGCCCGGGCGGCCCTCGGGTGGCCGGGCCGGGCAGTCCTCGGGTGGCGAGGCCGGGCACCCCTCGGGTGGCGAGGCCGGGCGGCCCTCGGGTGGCGGGGCCGGGCGCCCCTCGGGTGGCGAGGCCGGGCGGCTCTCGGGCGGCCGGGGCGGGGCGATGAAGGGTGGCGGCAGCGCGCTGGCGGAACGGC
>DATINN010000123.1:0-7158 GCA_035474175.1 Mycobacteriales bacterium
CCGGTCCCGCTCCGACGGCCGGTCCAGCACCGGCACGAAGTCCGGCACCTCGATCCGCGGCTCGTGCAGGTCGGAGTAGCTGCGCACCACCACCAGCGACGCCGCCAGCAGCCCGGACGCCACCATCCCGTCCAGCCAGAAGTGGTTGGCCGTGCCGATCACGACCAGCGTGGTGATCACCGGGTGTGCCACCGAGAGCCACCGCCACCGGGTGCGGGTCGTGGCGATGATCCCGATCGCCACCATGATCGCCCAGCCGATGTGCAGCGACGGCATCGCCGCGTACTGGTCGGCCAGGCTGTTCTGGGCCGGCGGCCCGTACACGGCCGGACCGTAGACGTCGGCGGTGTCGATGAAGCCGAGCGGGCCGAGCATCCGCGGCGGCGCGACCGGGATGGCCAGGTGCACCAGCAGGCCGGACGCGGTCAGCAGGGCCAGCGTCCGCCGCACCCACAGGTAGTCGCCCGGGCGGCGCAGGTAGAGCCAGATCAGGAAGGCCGCCGTGGCCGGGAAGTGCACGGCCACGTAGTAGACGTTGGCCGACTTGATCACCAGCGTGCTCTTCAGCAGCAGGGCCTGCACGGACAGCTCGTCGGGCAGGCGCAGGATCCGTTCCAGGTCCCAGACCACGTACGCGTTGTTGAACGCGGTGCCGACGTGCTTGGCCGCCACGATCCGGCCCAGCTTGTACGCCCCGAACATGGCTGCGATGACGACCAGTTCCAGCAGCGTCCGGGGCCGGTCCCCGGGGACCGCGATCCGGCGCCACCAGGGGGCCGGCGCCTCGGGGAGCGGGACATCGACCGGCTGGTCGACCAGCTGGTTGCCGTGCTCACCCCGACGACAGGTCACCACGGCACAACGCTCTCCGTGGCTCTGTGTGCCGGCAATGTGGCCCATGCCACACATTTTTAGCAGGGGCGTGCTACCCGATTTGGGTCCAACCCGTCCAGGACGGTGGCGCAGATGTCACCGAGCGCACGCACCTGCTCCGGCGTGAGCTGATCGAAGAGGTGCTCGCGGACGGCGGTGACGTGCCCGGGCGCGGTGTCGGCCAGCATCTGCCAGCCGGCGTCGGTGAGCACGGCCACGGTGCCGCGGCCGTCCTGGGGGGCCGGCTCGCGCCGGACCCAGCCGCGCGCCTCCAGCCGGGCGACCGCGTGCGAGAGCCGGCTGGGGGAGGAGTTGGCCTTGACGGCCAGGTCGCTCATCCGCAGCGACCGGTCCGGGGCTTCGGACAGCATGGCCAGCACGATGTACGACGCGTGCGTGATCCCGGCGTCGCGCTGCAGCTGCCGGTCCAGCGCCGCGTACAGCAGCTCCGAGGTGGCCAGGAAGTTGCGCCACGTCCGCTGCTCGTCCTCGTCCAGCCAGCGGGTCACCGGCGCTCCTTTACTTGAAGGCTCAACTATCTAAGCGTACTGTCGACCGTACCGAACTGTGCTGGCCGACCAGTGGAACGACCAAGAAACCGTAAATGCAGGAGCTGGCTGACTGGCGGAACGACCAAGAAACCTCGAATGCAGGAGATCGACATGCCCGTCCAGCGACTCAACCACGCCGTCCTCTACGTCCGCGACGTGCCGCGCAGCGTGGGCTTCTACTCCGACGTGCTCGGGTTCCGGCAGGTCATGGGCGACTCGACCGCGGCGTTCCTGCAGGCCGAGGGCAGCACCAACGACCACGACCTCGGGCTGTTCCAGATCGGCCCGGACGCGGCCGACTCGCCCGCCGGCCGGTCCGCGGTCGGGCTCTACCACCTCGCCTGGGAGGTCGACACCCTGGACGAGCTGGAGCGCATCGGCACCGCCCTGGCCGAGCACGGCGCCCTGGCCGGCGCCTCCGACCACGGCACCACCAAGGCGCTGTACGCCAAGGACCCCGACGGGCTCGAGTTCGAGGTGTCCTGGCTGGTCCCGGCCGACCTGCTGACCGAGGACGTGCTGACCGCGAAGGCGTCGGTCCGGCGGCTCGACCTGGCCCGGGAGAAGGCCCGCTACGGCGGCAGCACCCGTGGCGGCGTCGGCGTCTCGGTGGCCGCCGCGCACTGACCGTCCCGGGCTAGTGGTCGTCCCGCCGGTCACCCGGCGTGGCCAGTAGACTGGCAGTCCGAGGCATCGAGTGCCAGGAAGCTGGGGTTCAGTGGCGACGGACTACTACGGCGTGCTGGGTGTGCGCCGGGACGCGACGGGTGACGAGATCAAGCGGGCCTACCGCAAGCTCGCCCGGGAGCTGCACCCCGACGTCAACCCCGACCCGGCCGCGCAGGAGCGCTTCAAGGACGCCACCACGGCGTACGAGGTGCTGTCGGACCCGGAGAAGCGGGAGATCGTCGACCTCGGCGGCGATCCGCTCTCGCAGAACGGCGGGGGCGGCAGCCCGTTCGGGGCCGGTGGGTTCGGCGGGCTCGGCGACATCATGGACGCGTTCTTCGGCGCGTCGACCGCGCGCGGGCCGCGCAGCCGGGTCCGGCAGGGTTCGGACGCGCTGATCCGGCTGGACCTGGAGCTGGCCGAGACCGCGTTCGGGGTGTCGCGCGACCTGACCGTGGACACCGCGATCGTGTGCGCGACCTGCTCCGGCGCCGGCACCGCGCCCGGCACCCACCCGGCCAGCTGCGACACCTGCGGCGGGCGGGGCGAGGTGCAGAGCGTGCAGCGGTCGTTCCTGGGCCAGGTCATGACCAGCCGGCCCTGCCCGACCTGCGGCGGCACCGGCATCGTGATCCCGACACCGTGCGCGAGCTGCGGCGGCGACGGGCGGGTCCGGGCCCGGCGGACGGTCGGCGTGAAGGTGCCGGCCGGCGTCGAGGACGGGATGCGGATCCGGCTGTCCGGACAGGGCGAGGTCGGCCCCGGCGGCGGCCCGGCCGGCGACCTCTACGTCGAGATCCACGAGAAGCCGCACGACATCTTCACCCGCGAGGGCGACGACCTGCACTGCCGCGTCCAGCTGCCGATGACGGCGGCCGCGCTCGGCACCTCGCTGACGCTGACCACCCTCGACGGCGACGAGCAGATCGAGATCCGGCCCGGCACCCAGCCGGACACCAAGACCACCCTGCGCGCCCGCGGCGTCCCGCACCTGCGCGGGGTCGGCCGCGGCGACCTGCACGTGCACGTCGCGGTGTCGACGCCGACCCGGCTCGACGAGGAGCAGGAGTCGCTGCTGCGGCAGCTGGCCTCGCTGCGGGGCGAGGACCTGCCGGTCTCGACCCGCGGGCACGGTGGGGGCGGGCTGTTCTCCAAGATGCGGGACGCGTTCAACGGGCGATGAGCACCCCGCCCGTCTTCCTCGTCGACGCGCTGCCCGCCGGGGACACGCTGCTGACCGGCGCCGAGGGGCATCACGCGGCCGTGGTCCGGCGGCTGCAGCCGGGGGAGGCGCTGGTCCTCTCGGACGGGGCCGGGGGTGCGGCCGACTGCGTGGTCACCGCGCTGGTGCCGGGCGGGCTGCGGCTCGCGGTGACCGGGGTCCGGCGGCTCGACCCGCCCAGCCCGCGGTTCGTGCTGGTGCAGGCGCTGGCCAAGGGCGACCGGGGCGAGCTGGCGGTGGAGCTGGCGGTCGAGCTGGGCGTCGACCTCGTCGTGCCGTGGTCGGCGGCCCGGTCGGTGACCCGGTGGGACGGCGCCCGGGGGCAGCGGTCGCTGGAGCGCTGGCGGTCGACGGCGCGGGCGGCGGCCAAGCAGTCCCGGCGGGCCTGGGTGCCGGCGGTGGACCCGCTCGCGTCCACCCGCTCGGTCGCCGGGCTGCTGGCGGCCGCGGCCGGCGCGCTGGTGCTGCACGAGGCGGCGGCGACCCCGCTGGTGTCGGTGCCGCTGCCGGACGCCGGCGACCTGGTCCTGGTGGTCGGGCCGGAGGGCGGGCTGGACGACGCCGAGCTGGCCGCGTTCACCGCCGCGGGCGCGACCCCGGTCCGCCTGGGTACGCCGGTGCTGCGCACCTCCACCGCCGGCGCCGCCGCCCTGGCCGCGCTCTCGTTGCGTACCGGCCGCTGGGACTAGCCGAGCGGGCGGGAGACGAAGGCGCGGACGGCGCCGTCCGGGGTGCTGACCCAGGCCGTCACCGCCGCCCCGGTCCCGTCGGGCCGGCTCAGCCCGGCCTCCCAGTCGGTCCCGGTGACCGTGCCGACGGCGCTGGACAGCACCGGGTCCGCACCCGCCGTCCGCACCTGCACGCGCGGCGGCAGCGAACCCGGCAGCACGGTCCCGCGCACGGTGAGCACCCCGCCGGCCGCTGCCGACCGGACCGGCTGCATGGTGAGCCCGAGCGGCGCCTCGGCGTCGACCACCACGTACGGGGCGTCGTCGCCGACCCGGACCCGGACCAGATAGAGCGTCGAGATCGTCCGCCCGTCCCGGTTCACCTGCATCCGCAGCCCGGCCTCCCACGGGCCCAGCGGCGTCGCCACCAGCCCCCGCGAACCCAGGTAGGACCCGACGAACCGGACCGCGACCTGGTCCGGCCGGGTCAGGTCCCCGTACGTGCCGGCGGCCTGGTCGGCCGGCGCGTTCCGGAAGCCCGCCGCCCGGGACCCGTACGGCCAGACCGTGGGCAGGTCGTTCACGCCGGCCCCGGGAATCCGGGTGGACGACGCGGCCGGGGAAGCAGGGCGACCGGCCGGGGACGGCTCCAGCCTCGGCAGCAGCGACGGCGCCGCGACCAGGGCGGCGACCACCGCGACGGCGCCGGCCAGGGCGAGGGCCGGCACCCGCCAGCGCGACCGGCCCCGGTTGCGCACCGTGCGGGCCCGGATCGCGCGCAGCCCGTCGGCGGGCTCGATCCACTCGGCCTCCCTCGCCAGCGACCGGCGCAGCAGGTCGTCGAGGTCGTCGTCGGTCACGGGGTCACCGCCAGCGCCGCCCGCAGCGCCGTCATCCCCCGGGACGCGTGGCTCTTCACCGCGCCCGGGCTGATCCCCATCGCGGCCGCGATCTGGGCCTCGCTGAGGTCGCCGTAGTAGCGCAGCACCAGGCACTCCCGCTGCCGCGCCGGCAGCGTCCGCAGCGCGGCCACGACCCGGTCCTGCTCCAGCCGGTCGAGCACGTCCTGCTCGGCCGAGGGCATGTCGTCGGGCGCGGCCGGCGGGTGCCGCCGGACCACCTGCCGGTGCCGCAGCCGGGACCGGGCCAGGTTGACCACGGTCGTGCGCAGGTAGCCGACGGCCGCGTGCGGGTCCCGGATCCGCCGCCAGGAGGAGTGCATCCGCACGTACGCGTCCTGCACGACCTCCTCGGCCGCCCCCACGTCGTCCAGCAGGAGGGCGGCCAGCCGGACCAGGCCGCGGTAGTGGGCGACGTACAGCGCGGTGACGGCCTCGTCCGCGCCGAGCACGGGTGCCTCCCGGCTCACGCCCGGCACCGTAGCCGGGTCGGCGTACCCGGACGCGAGAGTCGGCACGCAATCAGGACGCGCGCGGGGCCCGGACGGTTTACCCGTACGATCCCCAGCCGTGGCCGACTGCCTGTTCTGCGCGATCGCGGCCGGGGACATCCCGGCGACGGTGGTCCGCGACGACGCCCTCACGCTGGCCTTCCGGGACCTCAACCCGCAGGCGCCGACGCACGTGCTGGTCATCCCCAAGGCGCACCACCCGGACATCGGCGCGCTGGCCGCCGCCGACCCGGAGGCGCTGACCGCGCTGCACCGGACCGCCGCCGCGGTGGCCGCCGACGAGGGCGTGGCCGGCTCCGGCTGGCGGCTGGTGTTCAACACCGGCGCGGACGCGGGCCAGACCGTCTCGCACGTGCACGGCCACGTGCTCGGAGGCAGGCGTCTGGAGTGGCCGCCCGGGTAGACTGGGGAGGTCGTATCGCCGTGACGAAGGAAGCAGGGCCGCCCCGACCCGTGCCCACCACACCGACCCGAGAAGGCGCCACCCAGACCAAGATCGTGGTCCCCGGCTCGCAGGCCATGGTCAGCCTGCTCGGCTCGCGCGACGAGCTGCTGCGGATCATCGAAGAGGCGCTGGCCAGCGACATCCACGTTCGCGGCAACGAGATCACGATCACCGGTGACCCGGCGGACAACGCGCTCGCGGTCCGCCTGTTCGAGGAGCTGCTCGAGCTGGTCGCCGCCGGTCAGACGCTGACCGCCGACTCCGTGACACACGCGCTGGGCATTCTGCGCGCGGGCGAGGACGAGCGGCCGGCCGAGGTGCTCAACCTCAACATCCTGTCCCGCCGCGGGCGGACGATCCGGCCCAAGACGCTGAACCAGAAGCGGTACGTGGACGCGATCGACCGGCACACGATCGTGTTCGGGATCGGCCCGGCCGGCACCGGCAAGACGTACCTGGCCGTGGCCAAGGCCGTCCAGGCCCTGCAGTCCAAGCAGGTCAACCGCATCATCCTGACCCGGCCGGCGGTCGAGGCGGGGGAGCGGCTGGGCTACCTGCCGGGCACGCTGCTGGACAAGATCGACCCCTACCTGCGGCCGCTGTTCGACGCGCTGCACGACATGGTCGACCCGGAGTCCATCCCGCGGCTGACCCAGGGCGGGACGATCGAGATCGCGCCGCTGGCGTACATGCGCGCCCCGAGGCAGACGGCGACCCCGAGGGCGATGACGCCGACGAGAGCTCGGGCGACGACGATCTCGAGCCCGAGGAGGACCTGCTCGGCGTCGAGATCGAGATCACCCCGGCCGGCAAGGAATGCAAGCGCCTGTCCCTGCTCTCCGGCGGGGAGAAGTCGATGACCGCGCTCGCCTTCCTGTTCGCGGTGTTCCTGGCGCGCCCGTGCCCGTTCTACATCCTCGACGAGGTCGAGGCTGCGCTCGACGACCTCAACATCGATCGCTTCCTCGCGCTGTTGCGCCAGTACTCCTCGCGCGCCCAGTTCATCGTGGTCACCCACCAGAAGCGCACCATGGAGGCCGCCGACTCGCTCTACGGCGTCTCGATGGGCTCCGACGGCATCTCCAAGGTCATCTCGCGCAAGCTCTCCGGCGGCGACGGGCCGACGGACGCCGACACCCAGGCTGCGGCCGCCTGAGCCGGCGTTGATAACGTCGCCGCCGTCATGGCGCGCGACTGGCGAGAGCTGTTCATCATCGACGGATTGGAGGCGGGGCCGGCGGCGGCGTCCGAGGAGCCGGAGCGTCGCGTGGGCCGCTTCCGGCGGCTGCGAGAGAGCCTGCGCAAGACCCGCCAGGCGC
>DATINN010000124.1:0-1796 GCA_035474175.1 Mycobacteriales bacterium
TCCTCACCGGGCACCGCCGCGACCTCGGTCACGACCCGCTGTCCGCGCCGGTCCTGGCGGCCAACATCCCGGACCTGCGGGAGCGGGACGTGTACGTCTGCGGGCCGGACCGGATGACCGCCGCCGTCGTCGCCGCCCTGCGCGAGGCCAGGGTGCCGCGCCGCCAGGTCCACCACGAGACCTTCGAGTTCTGAGAGGCCACGTCCCATGCGCCGCGCCCTGTTCGCCGTGTCCAGCACCATCGCCGGGCTGGTGATGCTGCTGTCGTTCAAGACCCAGGCCACGCCGGCCGTGACCCCGCCGGCCGCCAGCACCCCCGACACCGGGGGGACGGGCACCGGCGACACCGCGGGAACGGCGGCGGATCCGACGACGCCGTCCGCGTCGGCCTCCGCGTCCGGGAGATCCGGCGGTGACGGGACCTACACCGGGGACTCGGCCGACACCCGCTGGGGCCTGGTGCAGGTGCGGATCACCGTCTCCGGCGGCGCGGTCACCGCGGTCGCCGCGGTCGACTACCCGCAGGACAACGGCCGCGACCTGGAGATCAACTCCTACGCCATCCCGCAGCTCAACCAGGAGGCGACCGCGGCCGGGAGCGCGAGCATCGACACGGTCTCCGGCGCGACCGTCACCAGCGACGGCTACATCCAGTCCCTGCAGAGCGCGCTGGACAAGGCCGGGCTGTGACCGCGACCGGCGCCAGGACCGTGCACGTCGAGCACTGCATGGGCACCGTCTTCAGCATCGACGTCCGCGACCCCGGCGACTGGGGCGACGCGATCGCCGCCGTCGTCGCCCGGCTGCACCACCTCGACGCCGTCTTCAGCACCTACCGGCCGGACAGCGACATCAGCCGGCTGCGCCGCCGGGAGCTGCGCCTGACCGACGCCGACCCCGACGTCGCCGTGGTGCTCGACCTGTGCGCGGAGCTCCAGCGGGAGACCGGCGGTCACTTCTCGGCCCTGGCGGCCGGCCGGATCGACCCGACCGGCCTGGTCAAGGGCTGGGCGGTGGAGGAGGCCAGCCGGATGCTGCGCGCGTACGGCGCGGGCAACCACGCCGTGAACGGCGGCGGCGACGTCCAGCTCGCGGGCGAGGCCGGGCCCGGTCGTGAGTGGACGGTCGGCGTCGTCGACCCGCTCGACCGGGGCCGGATCCTGACCACGATCACCGGCCGGGACCTCGCCGTCGCCACGTCGGGCACGGCCGAGCGCGGCGCGCACATCGTGGACCCGTTCACCGGGCGGCCCGTCACCCACCTCGCCGCCGCGACGGTCACCGGCCCGTCGCTCACCCGCGCCGACGCCTACGCCACGGCCGCGTTCGTCCTGGGCCCGGCCGCGATCGACTGGATCGCCACCCGCCCCGGCTACGCCGTGCTCCTGGTCCGGCCGGACGGGTCGGTTCAGGAGGCGGCGACGGAGTCGCCGAGGCTGCCGTACTCGGCCCAGGCGCCCTGGTAGCAGCGCACGTCGGGGAGGCCGAGGAGCTGGGTCAGGGCGAACCAGACCAGCGCGCTGCGGTCGTTCACGCCGCAGTAGACGACGATCTGGTCGGTCGCGGCCAGCCCCAGTTGGGCGCAGATCCGTCCGATGTGGACGGTGTCGAGCAGCAGCCCGGCGCGGTCCAGCAGGTCCTCGGCCGGCAGGTTGACCGCACCCGGGATGTGCCCGGTCATCCGGTGCCGGTCGGTCGGGGCGTCGTACGGGTGCTCGGCCCGGCCGGCGAACTCGCCCCGGGTGCGGCAGTCGACCAGGGCGGTGCCGGGCGGGGCGCCGACCAGGCCGCCGAGC
>DATINN010000125.1:0-3078 GCA_035474175.1 Mycobacteriales bacterium
GCCACGGCTACTCCTCGGAGCGGTGACGTTCCGCGTCCGACGTGGGGGCGCGGTCCGTGGCGGGTCGCTGACATGATCTACCCATGACGGCACCCGTCCTGGTGGCCGGCGCGACCGGCCGGGTCGGCAGCGTCGTGGTCGACCTGCTCACGGACGCGGGCGTGCCGGTCCGCGCCCTCAGCCGCAGCGCCGAGGCGGAGACCCGGCCCGCGGTCGAGCTCGTCACCGGCGACCTCACCGACCCCGCGTCCCTGGACGCCGCCCTGCGCGGCGTCGACACCGTCTTCCTGGTCTGGACCGCCCCGCCGGCGACCGTGCCGGCGGTGGTCGAGCGGCTGGCCGCCCAGGTGCGCCGCGTCGTCTTCCTCTCCTCGCCGCACCAGACCCCGCACCCGTTCTTCCAGCAACCCAACCCGATGGCCGCGCTGCACGCCGACATCGAGCAGCGGCTGGCGGCCAGCGGGCTGGGGACGACGGTCCTGCGGCCGGGCATGTTCGCGTCCAACGTCGTCGGCTGGTGGGCGCCCGCGATCCGGGCCGGCGCGACGGTCCGCTGGCCCTACGGCGCGGCCGAGACCGCGCCCGTCGACGACCGGGACGTGGCCGCGGTCGCCGCCCGCACCCTGTCCGAGGACGGGCACGTGGGCGGCGATTACGTCCTGACCGGGCCGGAGTCGCTCAGCCAGGCCGCGCAGGTGGCCATCATCGGCGACGTGCTCGGGCGGCCGGCCACGTTCGAGGAGCTGTCGCCGGAGGAGTTCCGGCGGGAGACGGCCGGGACCTGGCCACCGGTGGTGGTGGACATGCTGCTGGCCGCGTGGGAGGCGACGATGGGGCGGCCGGCGTACGTCACGACGACGGTGGCCGACCTCCTCGGCTCGGCCCGGACGTTCCGGGACTGGGTCGCCGACAACGCCGACGGGTTCAGCGCGCCGGGGTGAGCTCCAGGCCGTCCGCGGTCCGGCGGGCCTCCATGGCGAAGTCGAACGCGTCGACGCGGGTGGCCAGCTCGACGTCGCGCGGGTCGACGTGCCCGGCGCCGAGGCTCAGCGTCCGCGCCGCCTCGGGCGTGCCGGCCACGGCGGCGGCCGTCTCCGCGGCCCGGACCGGAGCGCCCGTCCGTACCCGCTCGATCAGCTCGGCCGTGAGCCGGTCGTCCTCGCCGGGATGGTCGTCGTCGAACCACCCGCTGATCACGTACGCCGGCGGGCCCAGGCCGCTGGCCGTCACCGCGGCCGCGGTCGCCGACGCGCAGACCAGGCTGGCGCACCAGCGCCGCTCGGCCGCCGTCGCCGTCACCACGCTGTAGGTGCCGGCGGTGGTCCGCTGCACGAGGTCCCGCCCGGTCAGGTCGGCGGCGGCCACCCCGGCGGGCGAGTTGGAGAAGTCGAACCCCTCGACCCGCAGGCCGCGGTCCTCCCCCATGGCCAGCGTCCCCGGCCGGGCCGCCTTCACCGCCAGCGCCTCCGGCACCGACTGCACCAGCCAGATCCGCCGCACCCCGGCCGCGAACGCGTACGCCGCCGTGGTGAACGCCCGCAGCACGTCCACGACGACCACCGCTCCGGTCGCCTCCGCCGCCCGCCACCGCGGCACGAACAGGTCCATGCGCCGATCCTGCTAGGACCCGGCCAGCCACGCGAGCAGGCGCCCCCGCGACCAGCACCGGCCGACGGCCTCGGCCCGCAGGGTCGAGTGCTCGAAGACGGCCACGCCGATGATGCTGTGGCCGGAGGCGTGCCGGTCCCCCATCGTGGGAACCGCCGGCGCGACCCCGACCCCCTCGACGGAGACCCAGGCCACCGGCCGGTCGGTGGCCGCGTCGTCCAGCCGGTGCAGGAAGCGCAGCCGGCTCTCCGGCGCCAGGCGCGACAGCGCCCACGTCGTGGTGACGACCGGCAGGGCGTCCGCGGGCACCCGGGCGATCGCCTCCGGCAGCAGGTCGACGGCGTCGCCGCGCAACAGCAGCGGCGGATCCGCCCGGGTCAGCGCGACCGCGGCGTCGAGGGTCGCGGCCGGCCGGTCCGGTGGCAGGCAGGCGCGCAGCCAGCGGGCGTCGTCCGCGTCGGTCACGTCCAGCGGATCGGGGTCGATCCCGACCCGGGCGACCACCGCCGGCAGCGCCCGCGCCGGCACCGGCCGCTCCCCCACGACCGACGCCGCCAGCTGCACGGGCGAGTGCGGATCGCCCACCGACCGTCCCTCGCCGTACGAGATCCCGACCCGGTCGACGGTCAGCGCCAGGCCGGCCCCGCAGTCGACGTCGATCAGCCCGAGCGCGCCGGCGCCGACCCGGTACGCCGCCTCGGCGATGGCCGGGTGCAGCACGGCGGCGCGGCCGGTCCCGTCCGGCCGCACCCGGCGGCGCCCGGCGATGGCGACGACCGGATCGGTCTGGCGCAGCAGCGTGTCGACGGCGGCCGCCGCGGCCGCGTCGGCGTCCCCGGCGGCGTAGGCGGCGGCCAGGGCCGGCGCGTGCCCGGCCAGGGCTCGGTCGTGCAGGGCGGCGAGGATCAGCTCGGGGCTCCGCTTGCGCGCCGGCGCGGTGGCGATTGCTTTCAGCGCGTCGGCGGACTCGCTGATGGCGACCGCGACCGTCCCGTACACGGTCCCGGCGGCGTCGGCACCGAATCGCCGATACGCCTGGTCGAGCGGGCGGCCGGCCACCGCACGACCCTATCGCCGGCGTTCACCGGAGCCGGGCGGGTGTGCCGTCGCCCGCCGCACCGTCCCGATCGGCACTGAGGTTCGGTTGCCGTGTCAGGCGGACTCGCAGGACTTGAGGTCGCCGGTGCTGGCGAGGTAGTCGGCTACGTCGAGCAGCCTCATGTTGGTGGTCTGGCTAGCCGTGACGAGCAGCCGGAACGCGTCGTGGGCGCTGATCTTGTACCGCTCCATGAGGATGCCCTTGGCTTGTCCGATGACATCCCGGTGGCTCAGCGCTGTCTCCAGCTGCTCGTTGTGCCGGGCCCCGGCCATGGCGACCGCGGCGTGGGCGGCGAACAGCAGCCCGACCTGCTCGGATTCGTCACTGAAGGCGTCGCGTCCGGTGCTGTGCAGGTTGAGCGCGCCAAGGTC
>DATINN010000126.1:0-2526 GCA_035474175.1 Mycobacteriales bacterium
GATCGTGGACGTGTTCCTCACGCTCGAGGCCCGCGGCGCGATCGCGCCGCTGCAGCCGCTGGCGGCCGACCATCCCGCCGCGCTACCCGAACGACTCGGCCTGGCCGGCCGCACCAGCGCCCCCTGAGCCGGCCCGCGGGGGGGAGACAGCGCAGCGCCCCGCCCGGGACCGGGCGGGGCGCTGGGGTGGAGCGGACTACTTGAGGGTGACCGTCGCGCCGGCGCTCTCGAGCTGCGCCTTCGCCTTGTCGGCGGTCTCCTTGTTGGCCTTCTCGATGACCGCCTTCGGCGCACCGTCGACCAGGTCCTTGGCCTCCTTCAGGCCCAGGCTGGTCAGCGCGCGCACCTCCTTGATGACCTGGATCTTCTTGTCACCGGCGGCCTCGAGGATGACGTCGAACTCCTCCTGCTCCTCGACCGCCGGAGCGTCGGCGGTCGCGGCGCCACCACCGGCGGCCGCGACGGCCACCGGAGCGGCCGCGGTGACCCCGAAGGTGTCCTCGAACTGCTTCACGAACTCGGACAGCTCGAGCAGCGTCATCTCCTTGAACGCGTCGAGCAGGTCGTCAGTGCTCATCTTCGCCATGTCGGCAATCTCCTCTTACTCGGTCGCCGAGTCGGCGGTGTCAGTGGCGGGCGCGGCGGTGTCGTCCGCGCCCTTCTTCTCCTGCAGGGCGGCGGCGAGCCGCGCGACCTGCGACAGCGGGGCCTGGAACAGGCCGGCCGCCTTGGCCAGCGAGCCGTTCATGGCGCCGGCCAGCTTGGCCAGCAGCACCTCGCGCGGCTCCACGTCGGCCAGCTGCCGCACCTCGGCCGGGGTGAGCGACTTGCCGTCGAGCACACCGCCCTTGATGACGAGCAGCGGGTTGGTGCGCGAGAAGTCGCGCAGACCCTTGGCCGCCTCGACCGGGTCACCCTTGATGAAGGCGATCGCGGTCGGGCCGGTGAGCAGCTCTTCCGGCACCGGGAACCCGGCCTCGGACGCGGCCCGCTTGGTCAGCGTGTTCTTCACGACCGCGTACGTCGTGTCGCTGCCGAGCGAACGGCGCAGCTGCGTCAGCTGGGCCATCGTGAGCCCGCGATACTCGGTGAGCACCGCCGCGGACGAGCCCTGGAACCGCTCGGTGATCTCGTCGACCGCCGCGATCTTCTCCTGGTTCGCCACGTGCCTCCTCTCTCGTGCTCGGGCCGGCATCCGGGCCCCGCAGACGAGAGACGCCCCGGCGCAGGGCGCACGGGGCGGGCGCGGCGCGAGCCGCGGCAACACCGTCCATCCTGCGCGGGTCGCCCGTCTCGCGACGGGACCTTCGGCTGGGCGAGCCCAGCGGCCGGCGGTCATCGGTTGGAACTTCGCCGACGACTATACCCGTACGAGCGGGTGCTCCCGTACGGCCGGGGGCTGGGCCCGGTCCCGGCCAGGTCGGCTGCGCCGGGGGCCGGGCTCCCGGTCGCGGTCCGCCGGGGTCAGGTGGCGGACAGGGTCCCGTCCGGGCCGACGCGCAGCGCGGTCGGGCCGAAGTCGGACCGGGACAGGCGGGCGACGAGGGCGATCGCGGTCCGGGCCGGGTCGGGCTCGGCGTACCCGGGCGGGACGTGGCGGGTCGGGTGCAGCCGCCCGCCGGCCCAGCTCCCGTCGGCCCGGAAGGTGAGCTGCACGATCGCGGTGGTGCCGAGCACGCCCGCGGTGGAGAGGGTGCGGTAGCCGACCAGGTTGCCCACCGAGTACGCCACCGGGCGGCCGGCCACGACCTCGGCGCCGCGGACCACGTGCGGCCCGGCCCCGAGCACCGCGTCGGCGCCGGCCGCGACCGCGGCCCGGGCGAACGCCCGCAGGTCACCGCGGTCCTCGCCGAACGCGGTCTCCCGCCCGGCCGGCACGTGCAGCGCCCCGGCGCCCTCGGCCCCGCCGTGGAAGACCGCGATCACCACGTCGGCCCGGGCGGCGGCCCGGCGGACGAGCGGGGCCGGGTCGTTCAGCGGCGCGGCCCAGCCGTACGGGGCGAAGCCGACGACCGCGACCCGGATCCCGCGCACGGTCCGGACCGCGATCTCGTCCGGCCCGCCGGTGGTGGCGATCCCGGCCGCCCGCACCACCTGCCGGGTCTGGGCCAGCCCGGTCGCACCGTGGTCGTGGGCGTGGTTGTTGGCCAGGCTGAGCACGTCGTACCCGGCCCGCGCGAACAGCCGGCCGTAGCCGGGCGGGCTGCGGAAGGCGGCGCAGTCGGTCCGGCCGGGGGTGCACTTGGAGTCGCCGGCGTGGTCGGTGAGCGTGCCCTCGAGGTTGCCGATCATCACGTCCGGGGCCCGGGTCAGCGGGGTGACCGCGCCGAGCAGGCGGCCCGGGTCCGGCGGCAGGCCGCGGTCGACGCTGGCCGGCACGGCGTCCCCCGACCACCCGACGGTCACCACCGGCGCCGGGGCGGCGACCTTCGACGACGGCGCCACCGTGCTCGCGCCACCCGACGGAGCCAGCCCGGAGGCCGCGGCCGGCGCAGTCGTCGGCGCTGCGGTGGCGGGGCCGGGGCC
>DATINN010000127.1:0-5176 GCA_035474175.1 Mycobacteriales bacterium
CGCCCGCCGCGGAGATGACCAGGTCCACCTCACCCCCGGCGAAGACCTCGTCGATGAGGGCCTGATGGCTGTCCAGCGCGGTGGCGTCGAAACTCAGGGTCCGGGCCCGGACGCCCAGCTCCTTGCCTGCCGCCGCCATCCGCTGCTCGTCCCGGCCGGCCAGCAGCACCTCGGTGTCCGCGGACAGCCCGAGCGCGGCCAGGATCTCCAGCACGTCGGCGGCGTAGCCGTCGAGCGTGCCGTACCGCTGCTCGCTGTAGGCGGAGGTGTCGGAGTGGCCGGCGCCGACGTGGTCGAACAGCACCACCGTGTGGTCGGCCTCGAAGGCCGGGGCCACGTCCCGCCACATGTTCTGGTCGCAGCCGAACCCGTGCGCGAACATCATGGCCGGCGCGCCGGGGCGGCCGGACACGGTGACGTTGTTGCGGGCCAGGACGTCCATCGCGGGCGACGATACGGCCTGCCGGTGCCCGCGCCCATCCCCCCGTCGCCCTGGTGCCCCGGTGGGGGAGATCTGCGGCCATGACCTCCCGGACCGGCGGGTACGGGACAGGCATGGATTCCGATATCGCCGCCGACGTCGAGACCCTGCAGCGGGACGGCATCGTCGGGCACCAGGGAGCGTTCGACCCGGACTGGGTCCGGCGGCTGCGGGAGGACGTCGACGCGGCGTTCGAGGCCGCGCTGGCCCGCCCGGGCGGCGCGGTCGGGCGCGGACCCCACCGCTACTACAGCGAGCTGCACCCGGAGCAGCTGCGCGGCTTCGTCGAGCTGGTCACCCACCCGTGGGTGGCCGGGATGTGCGCCGCGGTCCTGACCGACGCGTACGAGATCGTCGAGGTCGGCTTCGACGTGCCGCTGGCGGGCGCGCAGAACCAGCCCTGGCACCGCGACTTCCCGTCGGCCCAGGGCCGGGACGGGCGGCGGCTGATCTCCCTGGCGTTCAACGTGACGCTGGTCGACACGACCCCGGACATGGGGCCGTTCGAGATCGCGCCCGGCACGCAGTGGGACGACGGGCCCGAGTTCGAGCACGGGATGTTCCCGCCGAAGTCGTCGTACGGGCGGTACGAGGGGCGGGCGACCCGCAAGCTGCCGCAGGTGGGCGACATCTCGGTCCGCTCCGCACTGACCATCCACCGCGGCACGGCCAACCGGTCGGAGAAGCCGCGGCCGGTGCTGGTGCTCGGGGTGGACGCGCCTGGCGCGGGCAACGCCGAGCACCACGACATGGCGCTGAGCCGGGACTTCGCGGCCGGCCTGCCCGAGGAGGTCCGGCGGCACCTGTCCTGCCCGGTCGTGGACGAGCTGCGGCCCATCACCCAGAAGCACACGATCGAGGGCCTGGTGATGGGCGAGGCCTGATCGGGGGTCCGGCCGGGGCCGGCGCCGCTTCCTGACGCCGACCCGGTCCGGCGCCGTGGTCTCGACGCCGTCCCGGACTGCTGTCTGGCTGGACTCCTAGTAGCTGGAGGTCGGCGCCTGCTCGCGCAGCTGCTGACCGGAGTCCTGGGCCTGGTCACGGACGTCCCCGGCCGCGGACCGGGCGTCGCCCTTGACCGTGTCGGCGGCGTCGGTCGCGGTCTCCTTGACCGACTGCACGGCCTGCTGGGCCGGCTCCTGCAGGTTGTCCTTGACCTCGGCCAGCACCTGGCCGGCCTGCTGCCCGGCCGCGTGCACGGCCGGCTGGGCCTGGTCCTTCACCTGGTGCGCGAGCTCGCGTTCCTTCTGCGAGGCCGGCAGCAGCGAGGACACCAGCCAGCCGAGCCCGAAGGCGACCACGCCGGCCGCGAGCGGGTTGCCCTTCGCCGCCTGCTTGGTCTTGACCGCCGCCGTCGAGGCGGTGTCGCCGACCGTGGAGGCCGCGTTGTGCACGCCGCCCTGCACGCTCGACGCCGCGCCCGACAGCGTGTCGCCGGCGGACGAGGTGACGTCCGAGGTGCCGCCCATGACCTTCTCCTTCAGACCGCCGATGGCGTCCTTCGTCTTGTCGACCCGCCGCCCGACGACCCGGGACGGCGAGACCTTCTCGGTGAGCGCGTCCACGTCCGTGCCGAGCTCGGCCCGGGTGCGGTCGATCTCACGCCTCAGCTGTTCCGATTCTTCGCCCACTGGACGTCCTCCTTCAGGGTCTCGACGGTCTGTTCGGGCTTCGGGTTGACCTGCGCGAACTGCTTCTTGCCGACCACGAACAGGATCGCCGCGATGACGCCGAGCACCGCCGCGGTGATCAGGGCGGCCCAGCCGGTCGGCATGACCGCGTCCAGCGCGAACATCAGCGCCAGGGCCAGGAAGACCAGCACGAGGTAGCCGACCGCGCCGGCACCGGCCAGCATGCCGCCGGCCTTGCCGGCCTTGGTCGCCTCTTCCTTCATCTCGACCTTGGCCAGCTCGACCTCCTTGCGCATGAGCGTGGAGAGGTCGGTGGTCACCTTGCCGAGCAGCTCGCCGACCGAGCGGTCCTCGACGTCCGGGTGGCCGTCGCGGTAGCCGGGCTGCCCGGCCGCGTACGAGCCGGTCACGCGTTCCTCCACTCACGATCCGGGTCGCTCGGCGCCTGGTGCGTGGTGCCGGGAGCGGGCGCGTCGAACTCAGGCGCCTGCTGGTACGCCGGGTCGCCCGGCTGGTAGCCGGCGTCCGGCGCGACGTAGCCGGGCTCGGCGTAGCCGGGCTCGACCTGGTAGCCGCTGCCGGGAGTGGTCTGGTATTCGGTGCCGGGAGCCTGGTAGCCGGGCTGGTAGCCGGCGCCGGGCTCACGGAAGCCGCCGCTGTAGTCCGGCTCGTAGCCGCCGGCGACAGCCGGGTCGGCCCCGACGGTCTCGAAACCGGCGCCCGGATAGGCCGGGACCGGCTCGACGGCCTCGTACTCGCGGTAGGCCGGGGTGCCGTACGCGGCCCCGCCGACCGTGCCGGTGCCGCTGGTCAGCGCCCGCGACTGCGGGCCGCCGTAGAGCGCGTCCGGGCCGTCGTCGTCGCTGGAGGCGAGGTTGCGGGTCAGGCGCCCGGCGAGCACGCCCAGCACCGCCGCCCCGGCCAGGAAGGCCACCGGCCGGCGGCGCGCGTACGTCCGGACCTGCTCCAGCAGCTCCGCCGGCTCGTGCCGGTCGAGGTGGTCGGCCAGGCCGTGCGCCCGTGAGGCGACCTGCCGGGCCACCTCGGTGGCCAGCCCGGACTGCCCGCCCTGCTGGGCCATCTCGTCCAGCTCGCCGGCGAGCGAGCGGATGCCCTGGACCGCGCGGCCCTTCTGCTGGCCGGCCTGGTCGCCGACCTGCGTGCGGGCCTCGCCGACCAGGTCGCGGGCCTGCTGCTTGGCCTCGCCGACGACGTTGGCCGCCTGCTCCTTGGTCGTCTGGGCGACCTGCCCGCCGGCCTGGGCGGCCGTCTGACCGACCTGCCCGGCCTGATCCTTGGCGGCGGTCGCGACGCCGCTGGCGCCGTTCTGCTGCTCCATGGTTCCTCCTCCGTGGGCCACCGATTCCCCACCAGCGGCCCGTGGCTGAATGGGCTACCCGGTCTGGACGAGCGGTAACGGCGGCACCCGGGCGGGAACCGGGCGGGTCGTTCGTGCGACCGTGGAGGTGTGAACCTTCCGCCGCTGGACCTCGGTCAGCTGGCCGGGCACTGGCAGGCCCGGCCGGGGGTGCTCGCCGCGGTGCTGCTGGTGGCCCTGGCCTACCTGGCCGGCACCCGCCGGGCGGCCGGCTGGCCGGTCGGCCGGACGCTGGCGTTCCTGGGCGGGCTGGCCGTGGTCGTCGTGGCGACCTGCAGCGGCATCGAGGCGTACGGGCACGTGCTCGAGTGGATGCACATGATCGAGCACCTGGCGCTGATCATGGTCGCGCCGGTGCTGCTGGCCATCGGCTCGCCGCTGCAGCTGGCCGCCGACGCGCTGCCGGCCCGCGGCGCCGCGGCTTGGCGGGCGTTCCTGGACCGGCCGGTGGTCGGCTGGCTGACCTCCCCGGTCGCCGCCGCCCTGCTCTACGCGGTCTGCGTCATCGGCGTGCACCTGACCGGGATCATGGACAGCGCCATGGACGACCAGGGCGTGCACGTCACCGAGGAGCTGGCCTACCTGCTGTCCGGGATGCTGCTGTTCCAGCTGGTGTTCGGGCGGCGGCCGGGGCCGTGGCAGCTGTCCGGCGGCGGCCGGCTGGCGCTGCTGGCGCTGGTCACCCCGGTGGACACGGTCGTCGGGGTGGTGCTGCTGCAGACCGGCACGGTCGATGGCGGCCTGGTCGGCGGGCCGCACGCGCACCCGCGGCCGTCCTGGGCGCTGTCGGCCGCGTCGGACACGGTCGCGGCCGGCACCACCATGTGGATCGGCGGCACCGGGATCATGGCGCTGCTCATGCTCGTGGTCGGGCTGATCTGGCTGCACGGGCGGGCGCCGGCGCCGGCGGCGCCGGGCTGGACCGAGCGGGCCCGGGCGGCGGCCCTGGCCGAGAAGACCGGCGAGCCGGAGCGGGACGACCTCGACTCCGACGACGACGCGCTGGCGTCGTACAACCGCTGGCTGGCCCGGATGGCGGAGCGCGACCGCTAGAGCGCGCCCGCCCGGCCGCCGTCGACGGAGATGCGCTGGCCGTTGAGGTAGGACGCGGCGGCGGAGACGAGGAAGCCGACCACGTCGGCGACGTCCTCGGGCCGGCAGACCCGGCCGTAGGGGAAGCTCCCGTCGAGCGCGGCCGCGTTGTCCGCGCCGGTGACCGCGCGGGCCAGCCGGTCGCCCATGTCGGTCACGACCAGGCCCGGGGCGACGATGTTGGTGTGGACGCCGTGCGGCAGCTCCTCCAGCGCCAGCGTCGCGCCGAGACCCTCCAGCGCCAGCTTCCCCATCATGTACGGCGCGCCGCCCGGCATCGCCCGGGCCGCGTTCACGCTGGAGATCAGCACGATGTCGGCCCGCTCCAGCGTCCGCATGCTCGGCAGGAGGGCCTGGCACAGCCAGAACGGCCCGTACGCGAGGGTGCGCACGACCCGCTCCAGCTCCTGCGGGTCGGTGTCGACGACGAAGTGGCCGCGGGACGCGATCCCCGCGTTGCACACCAGCACGTCGACCCGGCCGAAGTCGGCCAGCACGGTCTCGGCCAGCGCCGCGCACTCCTCCCGCACGCCGACGTCGGCCTGGTAGGCCCGGCCGCCGACCTCGCGCGCGGTCGCCTCGGCCGCCTCCCGG
>DATINN010000128.1:0-5217 GCA_035474175.1 Mycobacteriales bacterium
TGCTCGGCCGCCTCACGGTTCTTGGCGCCCTTGATGACGAACCACCGCTTGCCGGTACCAGCAGACGGCAGCACGCGCCGCCGCCGCCGTTGCCGTACGCGAGGAAGACGAAGGGATGCGGGCCGGGGCCGGCCGGCACCCGCAGCGCGTACGGGGTGTAGAGACCGTCCAGTGTGGACGCCAGCCGGTACTGGACCGGGCCGTCCTCGGACAGCAGGATGCTCACGCCTTGGCCCAGTAGTCCGGCTTGGCCTTCGACTCGGCCAGCTCCTCGGCGGTGCGGAAGCCCGGTGCCATCGAGGCGTCGGTGCCGGCCAGGTATTCGTGGTGGTCGATGTCCAGCAGCCGCAGCCAGCTCTGCTGGCCGTAGGTGAGGGCGACGAAGCAGCCGAGCTCGACCAGCTCGGGCTCGCTGAAGTGCTGGTGCATCCGCTCCCAGAACGCGTCGTCCACGTCCAGCTTCCAGGCGATCGCCTCGGTGTAGGCCAGGGCCGCCTTCTGCCGCTCGTCGAACCGCTCGGACGACTCGAAGTTGAGCAGGTCGTCGTACTGCTGCTCCAGCAGGCCGGCCGTGGTGGCCTTGATCGAGCGCTGGTTGCCGCAGAACTCGCACTTCACCGTCCGGGAGACGTAGACCCGGCACAGCTCCTTGACCGAGTGGTCGAGGACGCCGGAGTGGAAGATCGCCTTCCACGAGTCGGCGAAGGCCCAGAACGCGGCGGGCACGTGCGCCCGCACGGCCGAGCTCTCCGGCCGCGGCGTGCCCTCCCGGGCACAGCGGTGCATCTCCTCCTGCATCCGCTCGTCCATCTGCTCCATCGGCACGTAGCTGATCCGGCCCATCACGGTGTCCTCTCGATCGCCTGCACCACTGCTTCTGCTGTCAACGGCAGGTCCCGGACGCGCACGCCGACCGCGGCGGCCACCGCGTTGGCGATGGCGCCCGCGGTCGGGCCCTGCGCGGCCTCGCCGGCGCCGACCGACGGGTTCCCGTCGCCCGGCGCGATCTCCACCGTCACCGCGGGCACCCGCGAGAACGGCAGGATCGGGTACGACTCCCAGGTCGTGCTGGTGATCCGGCGCCGGTCGAAGCGCACCCGCTCCAGCACCGTCCAGCTCGTCGCCTGCACGGCGCCGCCCTCGATCTGGTTGCGGACACCGTCGGGGTTGACCACCCGGCCGACGTCCACGGCCGTCCACAGGCGACGGACCCGCACGTCGCTGTCGGCCTCGACCTCGGCCACCACCGCGCACCAGGCGCCGGTGCCCTTGTAGCGCGCGTAGCCGAGGCCGAGGCCGGTGCCGTCGCCGACCGCGCGGCCCCAGCCGGCGGCGGTCGCGGCCAGCTCCAGGACGCGGCGCCCGCGCGGGTCGGACAGGTGCGCCAGCCGGAACTCCAGCGGGTCGGCGCCGGCCACCGCGGCCGCCTCGTCCAGCGCGGACTCGATCGCGAAGACGTTGAAGTGGGCGCCGAGCGAGCGCATGGCCGAGCTGCGGATCGGGGTGGCGGTCAGCCGGTGCCCGGTGATCCGGCGGCTGGGCAGGTCGTAGCCGGGCAGCGCGTTGCGGGTGCTGCCGGCGCCGTTGGCCGGCGGCGGGTCGGCCGGGGCGGGGTGGACGGCCGGCTCGGCCAGGGTGGTCGCGGCCAGCAGGCCGGGCACCCCGGCGTACCCGGGCCGGGAGTTGTGGCCCTGGCTGTAGAGGTCGTAGGTCCAGGAGCCGATCCGGCCGGCCGCGTCGACGGTGACCTCGACGTCGGCGACCATGGCCGAGGAGAACGGCGCCCAGCTCAGCTCGTCCGGCCGGGTCCACTGCACCTGGACCGGCGTGCCCGGCAGCGCCCGCGCGACCAGCACGGCGTCGAAGGCGGCGTCGTCGGCGGCGTTGTGGCCGTAGCAGCCGGCGCCCTCGGCGTGTCGCACGTGGACGGTGCCTGGTTCGAGTCCCAGCGCGGCCGCGATGGCCCGGGCCAGGTTGCCGATGCCCTGGCTGTGGGACCAGACCTCGACCGGGCCGTCCGGCGGCCAGATCGCGACCGCGCAGCTCGGCGCCATCGAGGCGTGGGCCAGGAACGGCCGGCTGTAGGTGGCCCGGACCGGCGTGCCCTGGACCGGGCCGGCGGTGCCGCTGCCGGCGTCGGCGGCGTCGTCGGCCACCGGGATCGTCTCGTGCGGCCCGGCCCGCAGGAAGGCGCCGAGGTCGTCCTCGTCGGGCAGGCCGTCCACCTCGGCCCAGACCGCGCCCTCCCGCAGCCGGTCCGCGACCCGGACCACGGTGGCCTCGTCCGGCCCGGCCACGGCCAGGAAGTCGCCGTCCCGGACCAGGGTGAGCCCGTCCGCCGGCGGCACCGAGACCAGCCGGGCGCCGGGCGACGGCGGCCGGATCACCCGGGCGAAGTGCTGGCCCGGCAGCCGCAGGTCGTGCACGAAGCGGGGGCGGCCGGCGACCTTGTCCGGCAGGTCCAGCCGGGGTGCGTCGGTGCCGGCGAACCGGGCCGGGGCGGCCGGGCGGACCGCCGGGTCGGCCGGCACGTCCAGGTCGACCTGGCCGGCCAGCTTCCCGTACGAGCTCTGCCGGTCGTCCGGGCCGCTGAGGTGTCCGGAGTGGACGGTGACGGCGTCCGGCTCGACCCCCCACTCCCGGGCGGCGGCCCGGACGAACAGGGCCCGCACGTTGGCGGCCGCCGCCCGCAGGGCCGGGCCGCTGGTCGAGATCGACAGGCTGCCGGCGGTGACGCCCTCGTCCGGGCCCTCGGCCGTGTCGGCCGGCAGCATCCGCATGGCGGCCAGGTCGACGCCGAGCTCGTCCGCGGCCAGCTGGGCCAGCGCGGTGAGGATGCCCTGGCCGAGCTCGACCTTGCCGACCCGCACGTCGACGAGCCCGTCCGGGCGGACCCGGATCCAGCGGGACAGGACCGGGTTGGCGGCGAGGTCCTTGGGCAGCGGCTCAGTCATCGCCGCCGCCGGCCCTCAGCACCGCACGCACCATGCGGCCGTGGGCGCCGCAGCGGCACAGGTTGCGGTCCAGCGCGGCGACGACCTGGGCCTCGTCCGGGCGCGGGGTCTGCTCCAGCAGGGCCGCGCCGCTCATGATCACGCCGGTCACGCAGTAGGCGCACTGGGCCGCCTGCTCGGCCAGCACGGCCTGCTGCACCGGGTGCAGCTCGCCCTCGGGCGCGAGACCCTCGACGGTGACGACGGCCTTGCCCTCGACCGACCACAGTGGAGTGTCGCAGGACGGCACCACGGCCCCGTCGACGTGCACGAAGCAGGCGCCGCACAGGCCCATCCCGCAGCCGAACCGGGCGCCGACGAGCCCAAGGTCGTTGCGCAGCACGTACAACAGCGGGGTGTCGGGGTCGGCCTCGACCTCGCGCCGCTCGCCGTTCACGGTGAGGGCGATCTGTGTCCGCTTCTCGGACAGATCGGCAGGCGCAAGCGCCGGCCGATCGGCCCTCGTCGCTCCCCGCTCGCGCTGCGAGCCCTCGCGCGAGCTCATGCGAACACCGCCGGGTGGTGGGACAGCTCGATCCGGGTCCGGCGGATGTGCCCGGCCAGGAACCGCCCGCCGTCGACCGCGTCGCGGCGCTCGACCGCGTCCAGCAGCAGCCGGTGCTCGGCGTTGACCACCCACATCCGGCCCGGGCCGGACAGCTGCACGAAGGCCCGGCGGTAGTGCTGGGTCGAGTTCCACAGCCGGACCACGGTCGCGGTGAGCTGCTCGATCCGGCAGCCCTGGTAGGTGCCGAGGTGGAAGTCGCGGTCCAGCTCCAGGAACCGGCCGATGTCCACACCGGACTCGATCTCGTCCTGGATCGCGGCCAGCCGGCCCACCTCGGCGTCCTGCAGCTGCGGCAGGCTCTCGCTCAGCGCCAGCGGCTCCAGCTGCTCGCGCATCCGGTACATCACGTCGACCTCGTGCATGCCCAGCCGGGGCACCCGGGCGCCCTTGTTGGCCTCGTGCTCGACCAGACCCTCGGCCTCCAGCATCCGCAGCGCCTCGCGGACCGGGATCCGGCTGGCCCCCAGCCGCCGGGCGATGTCCTCCTGCCGGACCCGCTCGCCCGGGCCGATGTCGCCGCCGAGGATCTCGGCCCGCAGGTGGTCCGCGACCCGGCGGCTCGCGGCGGGGGCGACGATCTCGGTCACCGGTGCGCCTTGTCCCAGGCCTTGCCGTCCGGATAGGACACCAGCTCGAACTGCATGCCCCACGGGGACAGGAAGTAGACCCAGCGCTGGCCCTCGTGGTGGCTGGTGCTCGCGGTCGGCTCGCCGCAGACGGTGACCCCGGCCGCGCGCAGGTAGGCCACCGCGGCGTCGAGATCGTCGACGTACAGGGCGATGTGGTGGCCGCCGACGTCGCTGTTGCGCGGCATCGTGGTGCGCTGGTCGGGCGCGGTGTAGGCGAAGACCTCGAGGATCGTCCGGCCGCCGAGCCGGAAGAACCGGTTCTGCGGGACGGTCGCCCGCGGGTGCACGTTGAGGTGCTCGGCCATCCAGTCGTCTCCGTCGGACGCGAAGGGGCCCAAGGAGTACAGGTGGTCGCAGCCGAGCACGTCGACCAGGAACCGGGTGGCCTCGTCCAGGTCGGGCACGGTGAACCCGACATGGTCGAGCCGGCGCAGTCCCGGCAGTGCCACGACGGCCTCCTCGCGGTCCGGCTGTCTCGGGGGCAATGGATCCAATCGCCATCATTGCGCTCGACCCGGACCGATGTCCAGGGCTATAACTCTGGAGAATGGATCCGATCCGTGGCAGGCTCGACCGGAGTGTCAGACCAGCCCCCGGAGGCCCGATGACCGCGCACCGCACGCCCGAGCCCGGGGCCGCCTGGGTCGAGGTGACCGTCACCGACGAGGACCGGGACGCGGCGGCCCCGGAGCTGCTCACCGCCATGTTCGGCCAGCTGGTGCTGATCCGGACCTTCGAGGAATACGTGCTGAAGCTGGCCGCGGCCGGCCTGGTGCACGGGCCGGCGCACTCCAGCATCGGGCAGGAGGGCGGCGCGGTCGGCTCGGTGCTGGCGCTGACCGCCGAGGACACCGTCAACGGCTCCCACCGCGGCCACCACCAGTTCCTGGCCAAGGCCCTGGCCTACGTTGCACCGAAGGGGATCGACCTGATCGAGGGCGTCTCCGACGACGTGCGCACGGTGCTGCTGCGGACGCTGGCCGAGATCTGCGGCCTCGACCGGGGCTGGAGCCACGGCCGCGGCGGC
>DATINN010000129.1:0-6334 GCA_035474175.1 Mycobacteriales bacterium
CCGGCGCCGGCCAGGAACCGGTCCAGCTCCAGCCGGGACAGGAACCGCAGCGTGGACCGGTCGGCCTGGTGCCGCCACCGGCCGCCGTCGGTGTGCTCGGTGAACGTCACGAGGTCGCCCTCGACGCCGTGCACCTCGTACGAGACCGTGATCGTGTCGCCCTGGTACGGCACCTGGAACGAGGCCCCCTGCCACTGCTCCCAGGCCCGGGCGCCGGGGTTGCGGGTCTCGAACGCGACCCGCCCGCCGGGCCGGACCGCGTCCCGCATCCCGCGCAGCACGGCCGCGACCTCGGCGTCCGTGCGCAGCTCCTGGAAGGCGTGCCCGGTCATGGTGACCAGGTCGAACTCGGCGTCGTAGGCCCCGGCCGCCAGGACCCCCTCGACCCACTCGACGGCCGGCTCCTCGCGGGCGACGGTCAGCATGCCGATGCCGGGGTCGAGCCCGACGAGGCGGCCGCGGTGGCCGTCCCGCCGGGCCCGCTTGAGCAGCGTGCCGGTGCCGCAGCCGACGTCGAGCACGTCGGTCGCCTCCCGGACCAGGGCCAGGTAGAAGTCGTCCCCCGGACCCCAGGAGTCCTGCGCGTCGTACAGCCGGGCGTCCTCGACGTCGGCGTAGCTCAACTGTCCCCCAGGTAGAAGCGCAGGCCCTGATCGTCGCGGCAGTCGGCGGTGATCCCGTACGGCTGCTGCTCGGGGTCGGTGGCGGTGCCGCCGGCGGCCCGGACCCGCTCGACCGCGGCCGGCACGTCGGCCACCTTCCACATCGGCACGGCCGAGTGCTGCTCGTTGCCGCCGTGCATGCCGGTCATCGGGCTGACGCCCTGCGGGGTCCAGCCGTCAGCGACGGTGCCGCGGTCGAAGGTCCAGCCCAGCACCGCGCCGTAGAACGCCCGGGCCCGGGCCGAGTCCACGACCTCCAGCGTCAGGTAGGACAGGTCGCCGGGGCGGGCGCCGTTCTCCGGCGAGCGGGGGGCGGCCCCGGCCCGGTGCAGGGAGAAGGCGACCCCCTGGTCGTCGGTGCCGTCCGCGGCCGTCCCGTACGGCCGGTCCTCGGGCTCGCCGGCGCTGCCACCGGCGGCCCGGACCCGCTCGACCGCCGCGGCCACGTCCTCGACGGCGTAGCTCAGGTGCACGCCCGGCTCACCCGGCCCGATGCCCATCGGCAGGCTCTGGCCGACCACGTTGCGACCGCCGGCGACGTGGCCGGGGGTGTAGTCCCAGCCCAGCACGGCGCGGTAGAACCCGGCCGCCCGGTCCGGGTCGGGGCTGCTGATCCACAGGTAGCCGACGTCGCCGGGCCGCTCGGTGTCGGGCAGCGCGGCCAGCGGGGTGTGCAGCAGCCAGCGGTGCCCGAACGGGTCGATCACGGTGACGTTGCGGCTGCCGTGGTCGTCGTACATGGCCCGGGGGATACGGCCGCCGCGGCTCACGGCCAGCCGCATGGTCTCGGCCACGTTGTCGACCCGCAGCGACAGGCTGACCGGGGTGCCGTCCGGCGACGGGGCCACGACGCCCAGGTCGGGGAACTCCTCGGCCAGGTAGACGGTGGCGCCCTGGACGTCGAGCTCCGCGTGGCCGAGCGTGCCGTCCGGCATCGTGATCGGCTCGCCGGCGAGGCGGGCGCCGAGGACCTCGGCGTACCAGTCGAGGGCGTCGCGGCCGGTGCCGGCGGGGACGGCGAGGTACGGGACGAGCGTGGTCGCGGTCATGGTGACGGTCACGGGCTGCACTCCTCGGGGCAGGGCCAGCGCGCGCTCCAGGCGGGCGCGCAGCGCGGCGGCGAAAGCGGGGTCGGGGTCGGCCGGCACGACCGGCTCCCGCAGGGCGTCGAACGGGTCGGTCATCGGTCGACCCCCTCGTCGTACGCGCGGCGGAAGGCCGCGCGGGCCCGGACCAGCAGCGCCTCGGTGGCGTGCAGGGTCCGGTCGAGCAGCCGCGCCACCTCGGGTACGGGCAGGCCGTCCAGGTAGCGCAGCGTGAGCGCGAGCCGGTGGTGCGGGCCGAGCCGCTCCAGCACGGCCCGGGCCGCGACCGCGTCCAGCACGCAGTCCTCCCAGCGCGGCTCCGCCTCGGCCGGGACCAGCGCGAGACTGCGCTCCTCCCGGGCCTGGCGGCGCCAGTGGTCGGCCAGCTTGTGCCGGGCCACGCCGATCAGCCAGCCGACGCTCAGCGGGCCGCGTTGGGACACCGCGGCCAGGAACGTCTCCGCGGTGAGGTCCTCGGCCAGCGCCCGCTGCCCGCACCGGGACAGCAGGTAGCCGTAGACCTGCGGGAGCGCCTCGTCGTACAGCTCCAGCAGGCCGGCGGCCGCCGGCTGCTCACTCACACCCGTACGTCGTCCGGCAGCGCACTGCTCCGACGGGTCCCGGCCATCTATTTCCCCCGGTGCCAACCGCGCCTGGGCTGCATGTCCACGGCGCCGACCGTACCGGGTGGTCAGGCTCACTCCGCGCGGCGACTCCGGGCTGCCTAGGATCGGCGGCACGTCAGCGTCGAAGGGGCCGCACGTGAGCAGCGAGGACTTCCGGGTCGAGCACGACTCGATGGGTGAGGTACGGGTGCCGGCCGCGGCCAAGTGGCGGGCGCAGACCCAGCGGGCGGTGGAAAACTTCCCCATCTCCGGGCGGCCGATCGAGCGCGAGCTGATCCGCGGGCTGGCGCTGATCAAGGGCTTCGGCGCCCAGGTCCGGGCCTCGCGCGGGCTGCTGGACCCGGAGAAGGCCCGCGCCATCTCCGAGGTCGCCTCGGCCGTGGCGGCCGGCGAGTGGGACGCGGAGTTCCCGATCGACGTGTTCCAGACCGGGTCCGGCACGTCCTCCAACATGAACGCCAACGAGGTCATCGCCACGCTCGCCTCCGAGCGGCTCGGCGGCGCCTCCGTGCACCCCAACGACGACGTCAACGACCCGCTGTCGAGCAACGACCAGTTCCCGTCGGCGATCCACGTGGCCGCGACCAACGCGGTCGTCAACGACCTGATCCCGGCGCTGCGCGTGCTCGTCGACTCCCTGTCGGCCAAGGCGAGCGAGTTCGCGTCCGTGGTGAAGTCGGGGCGGACGCACCTGATGGACGCGACGCCGGTGACGCTGGGGCAGGAGTTCGGCGGCTACGCGGCCCAGGTCTCGTACGGGATCGAGCGCCTCTCGTCCTCGCTGCCGCGGCTGGCCGAGCTGCCGCTGGGCGGGACCGCGGTCGGGACCGGGATCAACGCGCCGGCCGGGTTCGCGGCCGAGGTGATAGCGCTGATCGCGGCCGAGACGGGCCTGCCGCTGACCGAGGCCCGCGACCACTTCGAGGCCCAGGGCGCGCGGGACGCGCTGGTCGAGACCTCGGGGCAGCTGCGGACGATCGCGGTCGGGCTGATCAAGATCACCAACGACCTGCGCTGGATGGGGTCCGGGCCGCGCACCGGGCTGGGCGAGATCGCGCTGCCCGACCTGCAGCCGGGCTCCTCGATCATGCCGGGCAAGGTCAACCCGGTCATCCCGGAGGCCGTGCAGATGGTCGCCGCGCAGGTCATCGGCAACGACGCCACCGTCGCGTACGCCGGGGCGGCCGGGAACTTCGAGCTCAACGTGATGCTGCCGGTGCTGGCCCGCAACATCCTCGAGTCGATCCGGCTGCTGGCCAACGCGGCCCGGCTGCTCGCCACCCGGTGCGTGGACGGGATCACCGCGAACGTTTCTCGCGCTCGCGAGCTGGCCGAGTCCTCGCCGTCGGTGGTGACGCCGCTCAACCGCTACATCGGCTACGACGAGGCGGCCAAGGTGGCCAAGCAGTCGCTGGCCGAGCGCAAGACGATCCGGCAGGTCGTGATCGAGCGCGGGTACGTCGCGGACGGCAAGATCAGCGAGGCCGATCTGGACCGGGTCCTCGACGTGCTGTCCATGACCCGCCCCGCCACCGACTAGACCCGCCTGGGCGGCGCGGGCGGGGTCGCCCTGCGGCTGGGCCGCCCTGGACCGCCCTGCGGCTGGGCCGCCCTGGGCCGCTCTGGGCAGCGCTGGGCTGCCCTTGACCGGGCCGACGGGGCGCCCTCGGCGGCAGGCCGGGCCGCCCCGCGGTGCGGATCAGGCCGCGCGGGGGGCCAGCGCGGCCTCGGCCTGGCCCTTGGGCACCTCCAGGGTGCGGCCGCAGTACGTGCAGGTGTCGACGTACTTGGTCGACACCGGGAACAGCGGGATGAAGAACAGCGTGAACTTGCGCGACCGCTTGACCACGTGGTGCGCGGCCGGCTGGCCGCAGCGGTCGCAGACGTAGGTGAGCGTGGTCAGCAGCGCGCTGGTCACCCGGAACCCGAAGATGAGCATTGCCCGGTGATGCCCACTTCGGGCCGCTTGACTCCGCCCAACCCGTGAGCCGGGCCCGGCGCCACGCCGGACTCCGCCCAGCCCGTGGGCCGGGCTCCGCGCCGCGCCGGGCTCGGCCCGTGGGCCGGGCCCGGCGCCACGCCGGGCTCGGCTCGGCTCGTGGGCGGGGCTCAGCCCAACCCGTGAGCCGGGCTCGGCTCAGGCCGTGGGCCGGGCTCGGCTCAGGCCGTGAGCCGGGCCGGGATCCCGCGCGGGTCGGTCAGCGGCGCGTTGATCGCCTCCGCCTTGTCGGCCAGCACCCGGCTCGCGGCCGTCTCCCCGTCGCGCTCCCGCACGTTGTCGACCAGGTCGTCCCAGAGCAGGCCGGAGGCCGGCTCCACCCGCAGCCCGGCCCGCGCGGCCGCGATCGCGCCGTCCAGCCGGCCGGCGGTCCGGTAGCCGCTCGCGGCCCGGTGGGCGACGTCGACCACGAACGCCGGCATCTCGTGCGACACCGGGTCCCGCGCGATCCAGGTGTAGCGCCGCGGCAGGTGCGGCTCGACCAGCGGCCCGCGGGCCAGCTCCAGCGCCCGCAGCACGTCCTCGTCCCGGCCCCGGGCGGCCAGCGCCACGAACAGGTGCCAGTCCAGCTGCACCTCGTCCGACAGCCGCAGCCGGCCGTCCTCGTCGAGCCGCAGCCGCGGCTGCCCGGCCCCGTCGGTGCCCAGCCAGTCGCCGACCCGGGCCAGCGTCGCGTCCCGCTCGGCCACGGTCACCCCGTACGGCCAGACCGAGGCGGCCAGCGCCCGCGGCGTGACCCCGCCGGTCAGGGCCAGGAACCCGGCGATCTCCAGCGAAAGCGGCGTGCCTGGCAGCAGCCGGTCGGCGCTGTCAACGCCCGGCTCGCCGAAGATCCGCAGCAGCACCGCCGGCTCCCGGTCCGGGTCGACCGGCCGGGGCAGCGCCGGCACCGGCAGCTGGTCGACCGGCTCCTCCGGCACCGGCGCCCACAGCGCCGACGGGGTCGCCGGGGGCGGCGTGGCGGCCGCGGCCTCGGCCCGGATCAGCCGGGCCAGCGCCGCGTAGCTGCGGACGCTCAGCAGCTGGGCGCCGACGCTCACGCCGAGGACGCCGGTGTCGAGGATCCCCTTGTCGTCGATCGTGAACCGCCAGCGCGCCTCGGGGACGTCGCCGGCGATGAGCACGCCGAGCGGCGCGCGCCGGGCCGAGCGGGCCCAGTCCTGCAGCTCGGCCAGCTGCTCCGGGGCCGGCGGCGAGGCCAGGACCAGGAAGTCGGGGGTGAGCCCGTCGCCGCGCAGGCCCCGGACCCGGCCGGTCAGCACCGAGTCGATGCCGGACGCGGTCAGCTGCTGCCGGCCGGCCGAGAGCCGGTCGGTGACGCCCTCGACGACGTCGTCCAGCGAGTCGACGCAGCGCAGCCGGTCTTCGCTGATCGGTGCCAGCGCCGAGCCGAACCCGACCAGCGTCACCCGCATGTCGTCCGACCAGCGGTTGGTGACCAGCTCGACCGCGGCCGCGGCGACCACCGAGCGGGCCCGGTCCAGGTCACCGGCGACGCAGATGGCCCCGCCGGCGCTCTCCAGGTCGACGAAGATCCGGCCCTTGCCGTCGCCGCCGACCGACACCAGCCCGGGCAGCGGCGCGGCCACCCCGTCCACCGGCGGCAGCGCGACCGACCGGTCGAGCACCCAGCGGGAGCCGCCGGCCTCGGCCACGAACGGCAGCGGCGCCTGGTCCTGCGGGACCGCGAGCAGCAGCTCCAAGGCCTCCGCGGACAGCCGGGCCGCGTACACCTCCGGGACCTGACGGTCGTGCTCGGCCAGCGTGCGGGCCAGCGTGCGCAGGGCGTGGTCGAGGAAGTCGGCGCCGGCGGTGTCCGCACCGAGCCGGACCGCGACCTCGGCCCCGGCGGCCTCGGCGTCGGGCAGCGGCACGCCGGCGCCGGGACGGCGCTGGTTGGCCCGCTTGCGCCGCAACGCCACCAGCACCTCGAGCACGCCGGCGGCCAGCAGCTCGGCCCCG